>NZ_JGCK01000026.1:0-33585 GCF_001639905.1 Kosmotoga sp. DU53
CTCGTTTTTTCAGTTGGCACGGTTTTGTATATAGGTAGTCGAGGCAAAAATTTCAATTTTTAGAGGAGGGGTATTAAATGAGAAAAAGAGGATTTTCACTCGTTGAACTTTTGATCGTTTTGGCGGTTATCGCTGCGTTAATCGCTACAATCACACCGGTTGCTTTGAATGCTATCAAGAAGGCACAGGCTACAAAGGTTGCACAGAACCTGAAGACACTTGCTAGCTCCTTTGAGAACAAGGCATATGTTGATGGCGCAGCTCCATCATCCATCAGCGATCTTGGAAGAGACATCGACACAACCAAGTACGGTGTTGCTTATACAGAGTCCGCCGGAGATTACACAGTCGTAGTATTCACAACAGAAGATGTCGACTTCAACACTGTTCAGGGAATCCTGAAGGATGCGGTAAATTCCGATCCAGGTACCAGTGGTTACACTTTCCTGAGTGGTGGTCTTAACAGCACAACTGGCGGAACAGTATTCTACGAATTCAGCTTTGTAGTCTATTGATCAATTAAAGTAACAAAAAAGCCTCCCGCAATGGGAGGCTTTTTCTTTTTCCAATACTTACAAAGGTATTTCTATAAAACTTTCATTCACAACTCTTATGAAATCATCGAAATCTTTTGGTGCAAGCAAAAGAATATAATCCTCGTTTTTTAACTCCAGAACAAGAACTTTTGTTCCCACTGCCACTATTTTTGCCTTCTTACCGTTTTTCAATTTGAAGCTTCCAATTCGATAATCCCCGGCTGACGTTCCAAAGGTTCTCAAGACAGGTTTATACTCATCAACTTCTTTCCAATCTAGAATTCTTGCGGAAACCACATCTTCTCTGTTAACAACGATCTTTGTGACCCGCGATATATTAACCTCAAGCTTCCCATCTCCAACCTTAACGCCGGCTCCAGAAGGATTAACTATCAAAAGCCAGATCATAAAGAACGTTGTTGCACCAAGAATATAAGAGGTAATCCTCAACCTTTTATCACTTGTAACAAAAAAGGTAACCAGGGTCATCACAGCAAGCAGAGCAACAACACCGTAAGAAATCAAATTTACAAGGTGTGTGCTCCCAAGAGCGAAAAATTGATCCATACCATTTGCCTCCTTTGCTAGGTACAGTATGTACCCATATTAGAAATAATTCTTATTCTTTGGATTTTTGACTTCTAAACCCTAGAATTTATATTCTGTGGTGTCTTAATGTCTCTTTTTGTTTCGCAGAGCACGCATGCGTATTCCTTCACCAGAGTATTTAACCAGCGCCCGATAGCCTTCTGTACTATATCACATAGTACAGTTTCCTGTCAAATATGCCATTTAATTCTTAAAATGAGAGGTGAAAAATGCTTTAATGCTGGAATACGGAGGATCGTTCTGTAAGTTTGCGATACTGTGCGCTGTTTCGCAGCGCACAGTATCTGTTTCTCTGGTCTTCAGTTCTCAAATCTGTATTATTCATCGTTCATATTTACGTGCCTTATTTCGTCTGGTAACTGAAAAGTACCATCGGCTGTGGGTTCAAAACTTACAACATCAACAACCGCGTCAAGGTTCAGTGAACCATATATGTGAGGAAACAAATCATCGTTACCCGGATCTTCGTATTTTATGGGCGATATTAGTTTATCCCTGTCTATTACAAGAAGCACAAGTCCTTTTTGGCCAGCAAAAAGAGTGTTCGCTACTTCAATCACCTGATCAATCTCGGATGCATGGATAAATCCTTCCGTTTCAAGAGTATCCCCAAGGTAAATACCTCTATCTAGAGCTTCTTTCCACTTTTTTTCAGAAACGATATGATAAATGAGATGCAAGGTACCACCCTCCTCATCATGCATGATCCATTTAAAAACAAGGGACAGAATATATTCTATTTCTACAATAATACCAAAAACTCAAGATCCGGTAAGTACGCTGACACGTAGGCAAGCTACAGGATGATATAAGAGCCGGTTTGAGAATAGGTATGGTGTTGTAGAGATTCACTCCAAATCTCCCAGACCACATCAATATCATAGCGACAGCCAAAGCGGTTCCGGGAATAGCTTGCGGAAGGTTGAGAGTATGTCCATGGCTTTCGAATGGTCATTTATGGAATCAAGCAAGCTGTTGGGCTTCATTACTCGGTGAACGCTTACTATTAAGGTATAATTTGGATAACTACACTGAATTATTTATAAAGAGGAAGAATTCCCTATGGTTGAATTACTTAAGCTGTACGTTAAGTCGAAAGCTAAACCTTCAAAAAATACAGAATTGACGGGATATATTTTTCCTTCCGAAAATATTGGTTTGTACCTCCATGTACCTTTTTGTAAGCATTTTTGCGATTTTTGTCCTTATCATAAGTTGAAGTATGATCCTGCTCTTGCTAGAGAGTATGCGGGATTAGTCAAAAAAGAATACCGGCTTCACGAACCTAGAAGATTTAACTCGCTTTATATAGGCGGTGGTACTCCTTCGGGAGACCTGACTCTTTTGAAGGAATTACTGGATTTTCTCAGGGATAACGTTATAGGTGAAATTGCGCTGGAGGTACATCCTATTGACGCAACTTCAGAAAAACTGAAAGAGATGAAGGAATCTGGGATTAATTACATTAGTCTAGGTATTCAATCATTGGATGATGATGTTTTAAAACATTTCGGTAGAGGATACAGTGCAAAAACCAATTTTTTAGCCTTAGAAAATAGCATTAAAGCAGGTTTTGATTTTGTGGATGTGGATTTAGTCTTCGATCCGTTGGCTTTTGCAGATAAAAAGATCCAATCTGATCTGGAGAAGATTATGAAACTTTCGCCACAGCAGATTTCCGTTTACCCTATGATGCGTTTTTCCTGTACCAAATTCAGAAACACGCGGAACAACAGCAAAAAAGAGTTGAAAATTTTCGATAGGTTAGATGAGATTGCTGATAAGAATGGCTATGAGCGAGATACTCTCTGGACTTATAAAAAGAAAAATTTGGTTGGAAGATACACTTCAGTTGCGCGAGAGTTCTACCTTGGTCTTGGGCTAAGCGCTTCAACTTTTTCGGGGGAGATTTTTGCGGTAAATACCTTTTCAATGAACCTCTACAGAAAAAGGCTTGAAGAAGGAAAGCTTCCGATTGAAATTGTGTACCATTTGAAAGGCTTACAGGGAGCACTATATTACTCTTTTTGGGCTTTTTATGCAGGAAAACTGGATTTTGCCAGATTGTCCAGATTCTTTCCTGGTTCGTCTAAAAAGCTTCGAGTTTTGTTTGAAACGCTTCGATTGACGGGGTACCTGTCAAAAAACAAGTATGATCTACCATCTCACTCCACGTGGTCAAAAAAAGCTTCATCAATTTGAAGAATGGTTAACGTATGCATTTATAGACCCAATATGGTGTCAGCTGAAAGAGAACGTTAGAAACTTTATGGACTTATTTTAATTATTACCAAACTCTCATTCCGATGAATCTTAATTTTTTCTCAGATAATGTATCGCTATCTGTTCTATCTGAAACGGCAACAAGCATATTGAGATATTCGTCAATATTATCTTCAGGAGCACCAAATTTTTCACCGATCAAAGATCCGACTACAAAAAGCTGAGAAGTCCTGTTGCCGGAAAGCACGGTTCCAATATCTGGAAACCTAAATGTGCCGCCTTCACCATCTTCATCTGGCAAAGCAAAGAAACGACCGTTCAATACCCTGACACCGTGAGAAGCATTTCCCTCCCCGCTAACTCCTTGACCATAAGTTATGATTATATCCCCCCCAACGGAAATAATCGTTAGGGATTCGGCGATTTCTTTACTCGAGATTCCTACCACAAAATCCTTTACAGAATTTATCGCGTGATTTACTACAGGACTTCCACCATTGCCGTTGTTGAAGTCAGCGTAGAGCGAATCATATATCAGATTAGAGTGCAACGTAATATCACCCTCAACCAGGATCTTAAAATTCCCGTCTATTTTCTGTGCTTTTTGAGCATCGAGATTTGTGGTATTCATGTTATAGTCAAAAACGGCGTTACCGTGTATTCTTATATTGAGCTCGAAATCTTTTTCTGGAATAGTTACCAAAGAGAGTCCATTTGCTCCAAGCTTTATTTCTCCACCATCAAACTCTATTAACACCGGATCTTCTGATGAAGGCGGATACACTTCGAGGACAGATGTGGGGGTCAGATCTGGAACTATCGGGCTATCAAGATATAGCTCAACGCTTTCGTAACTGTTGAACTCATCCAAATATTTTTCCCTGAGATCTGATAGATATGCTTCAACAGGCGTAGATATCTTAGTATAGTCAAAATCGTAACCCTTACTGAATTCAACTTCGTGCGCAGCAATTCCCTGCATGAATATATTCGCAGGATCGTTTCCTTTAGCTATCTCAACTTTCCCCAGTACAGTTACGGGACCGTACAAAAGATCACCGGTAAATACTTGTTTGCCAACCCCATAACCTCTTTTGGCTGATTTTAACTCGGAAAATTCTCTTTCAATAGTTCCAAACGAGAGTACAGGAAACAGCTTTTCTTTTTCCACCACCGCAATTCCCAGCGAATATCCTTCAACACCAGATTTCTTAGCCCGACCTATAACAATATAATTGCTTGTTCCGTGTTTATAGACCACTGCACCGACATCATATCCATTTATCCAAGACAACTCTTCTAAGAGTTCGGTGAAATTACTTTCTTTTGAGAGATCCCAGCATTCTTCCGCCGTTAGCTTTTCCAGACTATCCTTCCAGTAATCTCCCTCGAGTCCGCTTCGAGAACTCACAAACTCTACAAATTTGTCAAAATCCTGCCATTCATCTTCGAAGCTTGAGTCTAAGTAATTCTTTACCAGATATCCCAAAGCAAGTTCTGTAATGTTAGCTGCCGTATTTTGGACTTCCAGACATAGCTCTGAAAGTTTCTATTCTATTCATAGCCCTGTTTACTTGCATGCTGACAGTGTAGATGATGATAGAACAGAATACGAGTATTATGAGTACTGTTGGAAGTATGAATCCGTTCTTATTTTGATAATGAGTAACGAATAACATGGAAGGATTCCTCCCTTCCTGTAGTCAAATCCTCAATCGTGATCGTAAAATCTATGACATTTTCAAGTCCTTCAATGTTTTTAGCAGTTATATCACTTACACGAACGTTATTAAATCCCGAATCTTCAAAAATTTGATTTAGCAAATCTTCACTCTCTGCTCCTGCTGACGGTGAATTTCTCAAAAAATCTTCTGCGATTTTTTCGGCCGCATGGAAGTTCACAGCACGAACACTTTCGCTGGACAGTTTCTTGTAATGCACAAGCAACGGAAGTCCAGCCAAAATAAAAATTCCCATTATCAGCAACACAACAATAAGTTCAATGAGCGTGAATCCTTTTTTCAGAAGTACTTCACCGTCCCTTTTATTGTTTTTGAAAGTCCCTTGTACTCAAAAGTTGCACTGAAAAAAAGCCACTGGTTGTAGGGATAAACCGAAAAATCAACAATATTTTCAGCTATAACTTTAGACGTTAGTTTGCCATCAGAATCGGGAAAATAGAAGATCAATTGTTTTGTATCGGCATCATGAGAGATAAATGCGGTAAGTGTGGCATAATGGGTTTCAGAAGACTCATCCCCTGCATATGGAACAGCAATGTTCAGGTATATGGTGTCAGAAGTTTCAGTAATGGATGCCAAACCCGTCCAGTGACGGGACACGATATAACGCAAAGATGTTTGAAAATTAATGATATTCTCTTCCAGCTCTATAGATGCATTTATTGCGTTGGCATTCTTAAGTATCTTTCCGGTAATCAATGTCGCTGTCGTTATAATAATTGTTGATAAAATCAAGGCTACGAGCGTTTCTGTTAAAGTGAATCCCTTCTTCCCAATAGATTTCTTCATCGATATCTCCACCAATTTCCAGGGAAAAACAACCCCTGAATTCGTATATACGACTTAGTCTTATGATTACTTCCTAAATAATTATAGCACTTTCCTGCTATGTCAAGAAAGTGCTGTAAAAACATCCCTGTATCCTAAAACAGGCTAAGATTCCAATGTTTAGATATCTCCTTCCAAGTAACCATTCTTCGTTAATGTCAAGCAAAATAGCAACAGCCAACCTCAAAAGTGCCGCATCATTTGGAAAAGCTCATACCACTCTAGTACGCCTTTTTAGTTCTTTATTTATCCTTTCCAGCATATTCATCGTTTTTATCCTTTTCCAATGACTTCGTGGATTTTTCTGGTAATTAAACAAGCCGAAAATGAATCTTTCACAGGTTTCCGCTGTGACCAATTGAGATAACAAGTTAGAAGATTTCTCATTCTGTCTTTAATGATGTTTATTTAAATTGTTCAAACATAAACGAAAAAAATAACGAAGAGATATTGTTTAGCTTGTAGGTTGAAGCACTAAAGATTAGGATTTCAACGGAAATCGGAGCGGACAACGGGAAGAGATTCCGGAAAAAATCAGCTTAATTTAGAAAAAGTTATGAACCCTTTATCACAACATATTTTGCAGTTTTGATTTTCTTCCAGCAAAGGGGAGCTATAATAGCTTAACCTTCATCACATGTAGCTTTTTTACCTATTCCAAAAACCAAAGCATCGTAGGCAATTTTAGTTCTGTCATAATGTTTATCTCTATCAAGAGCCCATTTTCGTCCCACGCATGTTGCTATAAAAGTGTTTTCGTAATCGTTGAGTTTTTCGTCAAACAGTTCTAAAAGATCGGCTGCTGTTGTGTTTTCTGCTCCATGCCTGTTGAAAATTGTGTGAATGTAAATGTTTTTAACCCCCATGTCTTTTGCTTTTTTAACGAGCGCAAGGGGATACTCGATTGTTCCATGGGAACTTTTCAAAGACAGCATAGTTATCAGGTGAAGATCACCACCTTTTTCATTTAGCCTTTCGAAAGTCTCAACAAAGGCTTTTCTTTCTGAAAAGGTCCCGTCCCTTAAGCTTTTTCCTATAATCTCTTCGTCTTGTATAACAATCCTTCCAGCTCCTAAATTCATATGTCCTGCTTCAGAGTTTCCGGGATGTCCAGGCATGAGCCCAACAGACTCTCCAGAAGCTCCCAGTTTTGCGTAATCATAATTGTTCAAGAGATAGTACCAGAATTTAGGTTTAGCTATGTATATGGGATTCCTTTCATCTTCGGGACCAATTCCCCATCCATCTATTATCACAAGTAAAACCCTGTAACTTCTCTTAGGCTTTTCCAAAATCATACTGTCTTGAGTCATTGCTTCGGGTTTTTCCAATCCCATCAGTTGCAGAATTGTTGGTGCAACGTTTCCAAGTACCCCTTTTTTCTTTATTTTAAGTTTATCGTCCGGAAGAAGCAAGAAAAATGGAACCGGATTTGTAGTATGTCCCGGGTTAGGAATGGGAGGATTCAAAGTTTTCATTCCGAGTTCTATGAGGCCATGGTCTGCCGTTATTATAACGGCATAGTCTTTTTCTAAAGCGGTATTGACTATACTCTCCAGGGCGTTGCTTAAATGTTTTACACACTCAACTTTGGGATTCATATCGAGAAGATGCCCTATAACATCACCATTTGCGAGATTTGCGAGTATAAAGCCATATTTTGAAGATTCTATCCTGCTTTTCAACTCATCTACCATTTCATAAATTGAAAGCTGGGGATATTTAGAAAGGTCTTCAACTTCTGGTGACTTTATAAGAACATCATCTTCGTTTGGAAAACTTGATCTTTTTCTTCCGTTGAAGAAAAAAGTTACATGTGCATACTTCTCGGATTCAGCTATGTGAAGCTGCCGCAGTCCGTGTTTACTCACAATTTCTGGAAGAGTGTTTTCAAGCGGAGGAAAGTCAAAAGCGATTTTCACATTGTTAAATCTTTCATCGTATTTCACCATGGTTATAAAATCGAGTTTGTCAAATTTTTTTACTTTAAATTCTTTGAAATCCGGCATGACGAAAGCTTCGGTAAGCTGTATCTCCCTTTCCCCACGTTTACAACAAAATATTACGGCATCGCCATCCTTTATCCTTCCAAAAGGTTTTCCATCAATGTAAGCTACTAAGGGTTTCATATCACCATCATTTTCTCCTCTTTCATACAATTCTCTCACTTTTTTGGCAAGACATTCTCCAAGATGATTATTCATATTATCTCCTCCAAAATCAGGCTGTTTCCCTTTTCCAGAATAAATGATTTGATGCCTATTTTCTTCAATTCCTTTATAACCTCAAGAGAGGTTTCTCTATTTGCGTGAAAAAGGATTGTGTATGATGGTTTAACCGCATCGATAATTTTCAAAACATCGTTGAAATCCGGATGAACTTTCCATATGAATTCCAGGGATTTTTCATTCCTTTCTCTCAGCATTTTCCAACCCGGGGTTCCTTCTTCCTGGTGACCTGTCAGTACAAAATACGTTTTTCCGTCGTTTTTTAAGTAGTCATATAACCTTAGTGAGGTGCCTCCGGTAATCATACTGTCTGTGGTCAGGTAGATTCCATCCGTAAATTTGTCAGGAATCTTCGCGTTGAGTTGCGGTATTTCCGGATTCACCTTCAACCAGTCTCTATAATCTTTTAATATCTTGAATCCTTTCAATATCTTTTCATCCACAAATACCGGTACTATTTTGTTTTGAAGGAGCGTATAAAGAATCTCCTGAGATCTTCCAACACTCGGAAGAGGAAGAATAATTCTATTTCCTTTAAGTGAATCGAGCAAATTCAAAATCCCTTCTCGGGGTGGTAATATTTTTGTCCCGTATGCTACGTCAACTATTAGAATATCTGCTTTTTTTGGTTGATCAAAATGATTCAATGGGGAATCGAGTGTCATATCCCCTGTATATAGAAGAGAAAAACCATCCCATTCGATTCTGACCCATGTTGAACCAACAAGATGTCCACTCTTTCCCATTTCAAAGGTTATAGCTTCAGTAAAGTTCATATCTGAAATCTTATGATCCCTTTCGAGAAACTTTCGGTATCTTTCTTCTTCTATGAACAGACCATAGTTTTTGGCTGTTTTGAACCATGTTGAGACATAATGCTTAATTAGCGAAAGGGTAGGCTTTGAACAGAGCAAATTTTTGAATTCGAGAAGCGGAACCGCTCCCGTATGATCCTGATGTGCGTGGGATAAATAGAGAGCATCCACTTTGCCAACTGCTTCTAAAGGATATAGATCCTGCTTTTTTCCGGATAACCTTCTCTTGATACCATAATCAAGAATAACTTTTTTTCCATGCCCTTCTAAGAGAAACCCAACTCTACCCTTTTCGCCACTTCCACCGAGTGCTGTTAAGACCATGAATTCCAACTCCAAAGATTAGAATCTATTTTTTATGAAGAGTGTTCTAATCTTCCACAATAACCGCTTTTTTTATGTCGAATTTAATATCAGAACCTTCTTCTAAAATTTGGTACTTGGGAGCTTCAACTCTCAATTTCGCTTTGTTGGATACTATTATGTAATTCATGACGTCTCCCAGGAAAGTTCTTTTGAGTATTTTTGCCTTAATACTCGCATTCTGGTTTATTACTATATCTTCAGGTCTTACAACCACTGTAACCTCTTTATCTTTTGCTTCAATTGAGGAAAGTGCCTCTAACTCCGGTTTTTCTTCCAGTTCGTTGAGTCTAACTTTAACAACATCGTCTTTTGCTTCTAAAACCTGTCCTTTCAGGAAATTAGAGATCCCTATAAAGTCAGCTACAAACTTGCTTTTTGGGCGATCGTATATTTCAAGTGGCTCCCCCATTTGCTGTATCACACCGTCTTTCATTACGACCATTCTATCGGACATTACCATTCCTTCTGCCTGGTCGTGGGTAACGTAAACGACTGTTATCCCGAGTTTTCTCTGGATCTCTTTGATCTCAAACCTCATTTCTTCCCTCAGTTTGGCGTCGAGGTTTGATAGAGGTTCATCGAGTAGAAGAATACTTGGTGAGTAAACCAGGGCCCTTGCAAAAGCTACCCTTTGCTGTTGACCGCCTGACAACTGATACGGGTATCTTTTTTCCAGTCCCTTTAATTTAACTATCTCCACGATTCTTTCGATCTTTTTTTTGATTTCGTCTTTAGGGACTTTCCTGATTTTCAATGGATATGCTATGTTGTCAAATACATTCATATGGGGCCAAACCGCGTAGTTCTGAAAAACCATCCCTATGTTCCTCTCTTCGGGAGGGATATTTATACCCTTCTGGTTCGAAAAAACCAGATTATTTCCTATAAAGATCTCACCTGATGTGGGATTTTCGAACCCTGCGATCATCCTTAAAGTAGTGGTTTTACCACATCCTGAAGGTCCCAGGAGCGTCACGAATTCCCCGTCCTGTATCTCCAGATTCAGGTCTTTTATGACATAATTATTCCCAAAGTATTTTTTTATATTTCTTCAAACGAATACTCGCCATCAGGATTTCCTCCTTCCGAAGAGATACCTGTTAACCGCAAACTGGAGGAAGAACGCTATTATAAGAACTATGGAAGCGAAAGCCGATGCCATCTGGTATTCCCCGCCTTCTTGAAGTTCATATATGGTGACCCCAATGGTTCTTGTTGTAGGACCATAGAGGAGTATTGATAACGTCAATTCTCTGAAAGTTGGCATAAAAACAAGTGCCCAGGAGGATATAAGAGCTGGTTTGAGAATAGGTAAGGTTATATCTTTAAGGACTTTTAGTGGTTTAGACCCAACAGACCTCCCTGCCTCTTCCAAAGAGATGTGTATCTGTTTCACCGCTCCGGATACTGTCCTGACTGAGAAGAACATGTAACGCGCCGTGTAAGCAACTATGATTATCCACATGGTGTTGTAGAGATTCACACCAAATCTTCCGGACCACATCAATATCATAGCGACAGCTAAAGCAGTTCCAGGAATGGCTTGCGGAAGAGTTGAAAGTATGTCCATGGTTTTCGACAAGAAACCTTTCTGCCTCTGGGTGAAATAGGCTATGAGGGACCCTATTATCGTCACGAGTGTAGCGGAAATGATAGCGAAAATGAAGCTGTTTCCTATCGCTGTTTTTGTGTTTGCATCAACGAAAAGGACGTTGTAGTAGTTTTTGAATGTGAAACTTGACATTTTGAAAGGCAGTCCCCATGCTTTCCAGAGAGAGGTTAGAATCAGAGCAAACATTGGGAGAAATACAGCCATCGATACAAAGATCCACACGGAAATACCAACAGGAATCTTGAATTTTCCAAGTTTTATGTCAGCAGGCCTTGTGGATTTTCCGGATATTGTTGTGAATTTCGATTTTGAAACTAAAATGTTGTTCAGGATCAAACCTGTGATTGCTATGCCTATCAGAATGACAGATAAAGAAGTAGCTCTACTGAGACCTCTCTCTGTTCCTGAGGCTATGTAAGACATTATCCTTGTTGTCAAGACATGTATTCTTGCCGGCATCCCTATCAGAGTAGGTATACCGAAGTTCGCCGCGGACATTGCAAAAACGAGTAGAGCTCCCGACAGAATGCTCGGAAGAACCAGAGGAAGCGAAATATTTCTCATCACTCTGAACAGTCTCGCACCACATATCCTTCCCGCTTCTTCCAGGGAAGCGTCCATGTTGACCAGAGCTGTGTAGACCGTTATAAAAACAGGTGGATACATGTACATAGTCATTACTAAAACAAGTCCGGAAAAAGAATGTATGTTAAATAAGAAATGGCCAAACAAGGCTTCCCATATTTTGTTCACATAACCAGATCTTCCTAATAGAAACATCCATCCCATTGCTCCTATGAATGGAGGAATCATATAAGGAATCATGAGAAGCGTTTTCAAAAGCGCTTTTCCTGGAATATCTGTTCTCGCCACGATCCAGGCGAGAACAGATCCTATAACTGTAGCAAACAACGAAGTTAAAAGAGCTAGGTTCAAGGTATTCAAAGCGCTTCTTACATTGCTCTTTCGTGAAAAGGTATCGGTGTAATTTTTCAACGTAAAAGTAGCACCCTCGCTGCGGAAACTATCTATAAACAATAAAACCAAAGGAACAGCTATCAAAATGAACACTATTATGAATAGAATCCATGTTAGTCTCTTCATGATTCATCACCTAAAAAAAGAAGGGGAAAGCCCCTTCAGTATTGTCATTCGAATATATCAGAGAATGTATCTTTTATTTCATCTGTGCTTTCCCTCAGGTCATACCAATCTATCTTGTAGGACTTTTTCAGAAGATCTTCCAGTTTTGGAGCTCCCGCTGGCATTGCTACATCGCTTCTCACAGGTATCAAGCTCCCGTAGTTTACAAGGATTTCCTGTCCTTCCTTAGATATCACAAAATCAACGAATCTCTTTGCTGCTTCAGCTTGTTTTGTTTCTGAGATTATACCTATCGGGCTCCATATCAAAATGTTATTTGCTTCCGGGTAAATGAGATCAACAGGAGAACCCGACGCTTTCAAAGATCTGATCATGTAATCTAGAACGACCGCAACTTTGTAAGAGCCGTTGGCAAGTTCTTGAGAAACTGTCTTGTTGGAGCTCACTATGGTAAGACCGTTATCGCCCAATTCTTCCAGGAAATCCCAGCCGTAGAGCTTTATCATGCTGTACAGCCATACCAGATTCGTTCCGGAATAGAGCGGAGAAGCTGTAACTATTGATCCTGAATACTTTGATGAAAGAAGTCCTTCCCATGATTTAACAACCTGCGATTTTCTCAACAAATTGGTGTTATAAGCTATAACTACAGACATTATTCTCGTACCAACGAAGTATCCGTCTTTATCCTTGAAATCAGCGGGAATATTATCCGATTCTGGGGAGATGTATTTCATAAGCAGGCCCTTCTCTTTCAGATACAGGTAGTACGAAGGATCCGCTGTCCACAGGACGTCGGCCTTTATTCCGCCTGACTTCATTTCGGCCAAGATCTTTGCAGTTACCTTTGATGTTCCAGATCTCCAAACGACAACATCTATATCTGGATTTGCTTTTTCAAATGCTTTCTCAACTTCAGCAACAATTGCAGATGGTACTGATGTGTAGAGAGTTATCTGGGTTTTTGCGTGAACAATCCCTACAAAAAGAACCACAAGGACCATTACCAGTAAGAATTTTTTCATGGTACCTCCTCCTTTTTGCATTTATTCATTTTTTTACTTAAAAGTGTATTATACCAACATAATGGTTCATTCCAAAACAAAAACTCACGGACTTATCCTTTAGTAGCAGAAGATTTTGGGATTTATTTGCGAGAAAGAAAGAGATATCAATAATCGTGGACATTTATAAAGTCAAGTAAGCTATTGGGCTTCATAACTCGGTGAATGCTCGATTTCCAACCCCATAACCTCTTTTGGCAGATTTTAACTCGGAAAATTCTCTTTCAATAGTTCCAAACGAGAGTAGAGGAAACAGGTTTTCGTTTTCCACAAACAATATAATGCAAAAACGTCTGAAAATTGATAATCTCCTCTTCCAACTCTATCGAAGCATTTATTATGTCGGCATTTTTGAGTATCATCCCAGTAATTAATGTCGCTGTAGTTACAATAATTGTTGATAAAATCAAGGCTACGAGCCGTTTCTGTTAAAGAGACCCCTTTTCTTTCAACAATACTTTTCATCAGATTCTCCGCTATTTCTTTGAAACTGAAAAGTAACAATTATATCTGTTTATTCGATTTAATCTTATGACTGGTTGCCTTATTATTTTATTGAGTTGCGGCCAACAAATACGGAACAATCTTTCGCTTTCTTTCACTTTCCAATATCTGTTTTTTTAGCATACTTCCAATTTCCACAATGAAATAAGCCAAGTCTCATTGATGATAATTCCATAAAATCGGGTGTTATAGAAACAAATACAGCAATAATTCTCAATAATACCTTGACATTCACTCTGATCAATCGAGAAAGCATAACAGCGTGTTAGATTATTTATGATTACAAGTGCATAATTTTATCAGAAATGGTCAAGGAGGATTGCCGGTGAAATCCTGGATAAAGGAAGTTATACCGAGATTTTTCGTTTTTGGTTTTGGGGTAAATTACCCTAACGGAGGGATAGGAAAAGAAGTTCATGAATTTATAAAGCTGGGAATATCCGGAGTTGACATCTTTCCAAGAAATGTTTCTGATCCTGTACAAGTTTGGGTTACTTTAAAGCATCTCGTGGAATTTGCTAACAGGAAATTAGTGATCACTACTGATCAAGAAGGTGGAGGTTTTTCCTCTCTCAAAAACGGGTTTACCCCGGGAGTTCCTCCTATGGCTTTAACAGCAACGAATAACCCTGTATATTCCAGGCGTCAGGGAGAAATAATATCCAGAGAGCTTTCCACTGTTGGAGTAAATACTGTTTTTGCACCAACACTTGATGTGAATACATCGCTTGATAATCCGATTATTGGAATAAGGTCATTTTCGAGAAAACCAGATGATGTTTTGAAGTATTCAACTGAATTTATAAAGGGATTAAAAAGCAGTAATACGGCCATTTGTGTGAAGCACTTTCCAGGACATGGTCCTACAAATAAAGACAGCCATGAAAATCTTCCGGTCGTAGAGATTTCCGAGGAGGAATATAGAAAAATACACCTAAAACCCTTCGAAGAAGCTATAAGAAAAGGATATGCAGATATGGTTATGACCGCTCATGTTCTGTATCCGACAATCGACAATAAACCAGGAACATTATCCAGAAAATTCATGAGAGATATTTTGAGGGAAGAGCTAGGATTTGAGGGCGTGATCATAACCGACTGCCTTGAAATGAAAGCTATGAAGAATACATACGGCGTAGCAAAAGCCACCGTTGAAGCCTTTAAGGCAGGGGTAGATATGCTTCTAATAAGCCATTCACCAGATCTTCAACTGGAGAGCATAAACGCCTTGATGGACGCTGTTGATGATGGACACATACAGGAAGCAAGGGTTAAGGAAAGCCTGGGAAGAGTGGAGAGGTTTATCGATAAGCTCCCGGAATTTCCGGAAAGCATTTACAAAGTCTTGAAACTCACGGAAAAAAAGGACTTTGAACGTGAAGTTGCTGAGAAATCCATGGTTCTTGTTGAAAGAGAAAAGGTTCTGCCACTTCGTAAAGACGGTTCGGTACTTCTTCTTGGAGTTAACGTTGATAACAAAACCATGGAATACCTCAAAACCAAACTAACCGGTTATGTCAACATAACAGACATCCTGAATCTTAGAGAAGATCAGATCTTGGAAGATGGAAGGCTTTCAGAACCGGACTTTGTACTTGTACTAACGTACCTCAGAAATCTTAATGGACGCAATCTCGAAAATCCTTTGAGATCGATTTGCAAGCAGAACAAAAATGTCGTTCATGTGTCCCTTTTCAATCCTTACGACATCCTTGACTTCGACTTTTTGCCCACGAGTATCGCCACTTTTGGATCCCTGAACCACCAACTCGATGCACTTGTAAAGGTATTAAGAGGAGAACTGATGCCTGAAGCCAGATTTCCATTATTAGAAAAATAGGCGGTTGTATTTCGTATTTCAGATTATGGGGGTGCCAGACGTGTTCGAACAATATTATAAGGTTATCGACAACACTTTGCGGGTTATTTTAGAACACGAGGCAAAAAAAATGAAAGAGCTATCTAGGAGAATCTATTCTACGCTTAAGGCTGAAGGTCTGGTATATGCCTTTGGAACCGGGCATTCACATATGCTTGTGGAAGAATTGTTCTATCGAGCGGGTGGACTCGTTCCAATATACCCTGTGCTCGTCAGCTCCCTTATGCTTCATGAAGGAGCTGTAAGAAGTTCCAGATTAGAAAGATTAGAAGGTTATGGTGAAGTGATAGCGGATTCTCTTAATCTGACTTCAAATGACCTGGTGCTTGTGTTTTCGAATTCAGGGGTTAATGCTGTTCCTGTGGAATTTGCAATTACATCTAAAAATAAAGGTTCATACGTGGCCGCTATAACCTCTTTCGATCATACCAATACAATGGTTTCGCGAAACAAGTACAACAAAAAGCTTCTTGAAGTCGTTGATTTGGCAATAGACAACCACGTTCCTTACGGTGATACATCACTTGATTTAAGCGGTTCTAGGGTTGCACCGTTATCGAGCATAACGGGTATGTTTATTCTGAATGCTGTCACGGCGGAAGTAGCAAAACTCTTCGTGGAAAATGGAGAGACTCCACCAGTTTTTGTAAGTGCCAACTCAAAAAACGGTGAACAAGTCAATCAGAAACTTATCAAGAAATATTCGGATTTAGTGCAATTTCTTTAAGTTTTAACTTTAATGAATCTTAGTTTCTATTTTGGGAGGTGGGTGTATGAGGAAAGCCTGGTTAGTTCTTCTTATGCTTGTTTTTACCGGTATTTTGGTCGCTTCTGAAGCTCTTCCTGGAAGTTCTGTTCTGAAACTTGGCACGGTACTTGCAAATACGATCGAAGATATGGGGAAAAAGCTTCCAACCACTATAAAGGTTCCTGGAACAGAAAAGGAAGTCGCCATCGAAGACACTATATACTTGCTGTCCAAGTGGCTGGCTCTATACGGTGAAACAGGCAAAAAAGACGGAGTCGTTCCAGAAGAAGTCCCGTATCTCAGCCTGAAGAAACCAGAAAAACTAATAATGGGGGCCCAGGGCGGAAAAATATGGTGGGACGACATATACAAACTCACAAAGGAACTGTCCGAAAAATTCGAGAGTGATCCTACCATACCAGCACAAATAAAGATTCTCAATGACAGACAAGAGGATGTTGTAACCGCCGATGTATTAATATACCTCCTTGCGAGAACCGTAAGGTGGATAGACAACAACAAGTCCATGCCAAATTATGCTTCTATAAGGCCTGTTACTCCACCTGAAACGTGGCCGCCTGTTGAAAAACCGGAGGTTAAGATTGAAAAGGTGCCGGCCAAACCCGATGAGACAAGAGCCATCTGGGTATGGTACGACACACTGGCAAAGGTAGACCTGGAAGGGGCAATAAAAGAAATAAAAGATCTCGGATTTACTGACATTTATCTTCTTGTAAAGGGTATTTCCGGAAATATCTGCTGGCCAGCCAGTTATGCATACGGACACTACAACGATCTCACAATCCTTGACCGAGCCGTCAAGGCAGCTCACGAAAACGGCCTGAAAATACACGCATGGTTCGTCGTTTCGAAAGATAAGGCTTATCTGGCAGCCCATCCGGAATCTGCAATGACGGGGATTCCACGTGAAAAAGATGGAGAATTCCGCACAGCTGGTTCCACCATAGAATTTGCTGTGGATACAAGGTATAGGGAGTACATCGAACAACTGATTTTCAGTGCAATGCTCCATGATGTTGATGGAATTCATCTCGATTACATAAGGTATCCGACGGGAGCATGGGGTTGGAGCCCTTACCAGATTGGTAGAGCATGGGTAAACGGACTCGATGTGGGCTTCTTGCTTGAAACCGCTATAGAAACGTGGGGCAACGCAGGCGACGGTAAAAAGTTCATAGAAATGTACAAGGAAATGAGATATCCAGATATAAATACATGGGTCATGATGAGAATGGACGACGTAAGGCAGTTCGTCGAGGAGATAGCTCAGGTAGTTAAAAATTACGACAAAGATATAACATTAAGTGCAGCGTTGATGCCTGAAGGCGGAGACATCGATCCAAACAACAACGCTTTCGCTATGGTTCACTACGGTCAAAGATATGCGGATTTCGGCGATTTCTGCGATGTGATCGTTCCGATGACCTATCACCTTGAGTGGGGTAAGAAACCACAATGGATAATAGATGTTTATAACGGTACAAGAGAAGTTGTGCCAGAAGAGGTCAAAGTACTTATGGGGGTTCAGGGATTCGATATTTCCAAAGAGGAATTCCTAAAGGCTATTTATGCAACGAGACAGGCCGGGGCTAACGGTTTTGTGATCTTCAGGTATGGTTCTCTAACGCCTGAACTGAAAGAAGCTTTGAAAGAAGCAAATTTGGAGTGACCTTTGCCTCAGTTGATCGTATCTGATTAAGGAGGGGTGTTTATGAGAAAACTGATGGTACTGCTCGTACTTACGATAATGGTTTTAAGTGTAAACGCGTTCTCTGCCAAACAAATAACCTTCTGGTTTGCAGGCGGAGACCCAAGAGTTGACCTTCCACTCATAAAAGAATACATAAAGCAGTTTGAAGAAGAAACAGGGATAAAAGTCAAGTTTGTAGCCATACCCTGGGCGGAAAATCCGCATATGAAGATACAGGTTGATATCGCGTCCGGAAAGGCACCTGATCTGATAAAGTTGGGATCTCCTTTCGAACATGTTCTCGCAAAATATGGTCTGCTCGAGCCTCTTGACAATTGGCTGCCGAAAGAATTCATCGATGCTTTCGTTCCAGCTATGCTCGAAAACAGCAGATACGGAGAAAATATGCCAAGAGGTCTTAAAGGCAAATTGATATCCATTCCTTACTTCACGGATATCAGGCCGCTCCTTTACAGAAAAGATATATTCGAGGAGAGGGGAATTCCTGAACCAAATGAATCATGGACATGGGAAGAGTTCGTAAATTATGCTCAAAAACTTACCTTTGATAGAGACGGTGACGGGCAAATAGATGTCTACGGGTTCGGAACATCTGCCAGATACCTGTCCCAATGGATAGTCTTTGTTTGGCAAAACGGCGGAAAAATACTGGATAAAAATGGCTACCCCATCGTCAACTCCCCCGAATTTCTTGATGGCGTCAGGTTCTACTACGATCTGTTCCAAACATACAAGGTTGTCCAACCTGGCGCCGTTGATGCTCATTTGTGGGATGTAAGAAAGCTCCTTGCAGAAGGTAAGGTTGCAATGTACATGGACTGTGGGGACAGCGCAAAGGTTCTCTATGAAGAACTTGGTGATAAACTTGGTGTGGGATTGCTGCCGCATAACGTCGCTGAAGCAGCATTCTCGGGCGCAGATTCCTTTGTCGTTCCAAAACAATCCAGGCATAAGGAGGAAGCCATCAAGCTGCTCATGTACCTCCTGGAAAAGGAAAGAATGCTCGAGTACTGTAAGATTTCAGGATTCCTGCCCACAAGAAGAGACGTTGCCGCTGATCCATTCTTTAGTGATGACCCTGTGAAGAAGATGTACATTGAGCAGCTTGAGAGTGCGCGAAGCTGGATAAAACATCCAGAATCTAGCACTATCGCAAGGTTCTTGAGGATTGCCATGCAGGATTCGTTAACCGGCAAAAAAACGATAGAGAAAGCATTCGAAGAAGCCCAGGTAAATATAACAGAACACCTTAAGAAAAAGGGGTTCATTAAATAGTGGTGACATTAAGTGGGGAGGGGTGAGGGAAATCCCTGCCCCTCTTTTTCTATGGCTGCACAAGGAGGGCTCACACTGTGCAAAGTATTAAGATGAGAAAGAAGCTGAAGAATTATTTCGTATCCTATATATTCTGTCTTCCTGCGTACGCAATTTTTGCAATATTTATATTCATTCCAATAGTCTGGTCGTTCTTTTTGAGTTTTCATGAATACAGCCTGTTGTCCTTCGAATCACCCGGGTTCGTCGGATTCTCAAACTATATTGCTTTATTCAAAGATCCGGTGTTCTGGACGGCTATGTGGAATACCCTGAGGTACTCCATTATGTACGTTCCAAGCGTTCTCATACTGGGTTTTTTCTTTGCTCTCATGCTTGATGGCGACTTTCGCGGAAGGAATTTTTTCAGGATTTCCCTTTTCTTCCCGGTGATAGTTTCCATGGTAGTTGCGAGTATAGTCTGGTCGCTGATACTTTCTGCACATCCCATGGGGCTGGCTAACCGTTTCCTGTCTATCTTTGGCATACCGCCACAGGGATGGCTCTCTGACAGGAAACTCGCGCTTCCCTCAGTAGCAATGGTCACCATATGGAAGAGCTTCGGGTACAGTATGTTGATATATCTTGCGGGTATGCAAAACATACCAAAAGAATTGTACGAAAGTGCGAGTATAGATGGTGCAAACAAATTAAAGAAAACGCTTTACATCACCATTCCCATGCTTAAGCCCACAACGCTCTTCCTGTCGATTACATCCGTTATAGGCTCTTTTCAGGTGTTCACCCCGATATACATAATGACAGGGGGCGGGCCTGGATACGCAACCACCACTATCGTCAACTACCTTTACCAGAAAGGATTCAATGAGTTTGAAATGGGCTATGCCTCCGCGATAAGTTACATACTTTTCTCGATACTCTTGATCCTGACGCTTGTTCAAAAGAAGAGTTTGAAGGGGTGAGTTGTACATGGAGAAAACCTCGAAATTCAGGTTGTTCATAAAATATCTTGTTCTCTTTTTCTTTTCCTTCTTTACCCTTTTGCCATTACTATGGATGGTTACCACATCTCTAGAACCCGACAAAGGATTGGAGTCATATTCCCTGATTCCAAAAAAAGTCGTATTCGATAACTATGCAGAAGCCTGGAACTATCCGAGGTTGTACGATCCGGATGTCACACTCGGCACCATGTTTCTGAACAGTCTAATCGTATCAACGCTTGTAACTCTCTCCAGTCTGCTGTTTGATTCGATGGCAGGATATGCCCTTGCCCGAAAGAATTTTCCCGGGAAAACTGTGCTTTTCTGGGCGGCGCTTTCGACTTTAATGGTTCCGTTCTATGTTATCGTCATTCCAATGTATCTGATCACCATGAAACTCGGATTGCTCAACACTATCCCGGGATTAATAATTCCTTTCATGGCAAGCGGGTTTGGGGTCTTTCTGTTCAGGCAGACTTTCATAGGCATCCCTAAAGAACTGGAGGACGCGGCAAGAATGGACGGTGCAGGGGATTTCTACATATACTGGAAGATAATGCTTCCCCTCGTCAAACCGACCGTAGCTACCATGACCATCTTCAAGGTGCTCTGGTCCTGGAATATGTTCTTCTGGCCCTTGCTGATCATTCAGGACTATTCAAAGATGCCTATAAACCTTGGCTTAACCATGTTCAGAGGGCAAAATATAACCAGATGGGGATTGCTAACAGCCGGTATGGTGATAGCCATTCTCCCCATAATTGTACTGTTCTTGATTTTGCAAAAGTGGTTCATACGAGGATTAACAGCAGGAGCAGTGAAAGGATGAAAGTTGGGATCTACACCGGTAATGGTGTTGCTTCAAAGAGCCTTAAAAGATGCTGGAACTTATTAAAAGGGAATTTTGAGCTTTTAGAAGTTCGGGATGAAATCCCTGAGATCGATGTTCTCATAATTCCCGGTGGTTTCGCTTCAGAAATATCTCTATCTTTAGGAAAAGCTAACCTACATAAGATAAAGAACATGGTCAAAAAGGGTATGAAATACATAGGAATATGCGCGGGTTCCTATCTTGCCATTAAAGGTTATTGGGAAGACCGAACATTAACGGGAGAGCTTGTGCTGATAAAGGCACAACATCCAAAAATGGAGGACTGGAAACGCGGAAACGGGTACGTAAGGGTAAATTTGAAAGACCATCCCATATCCTGGGGGTTGAAAGAAACCATAACGATGTGGTATGAAAACGGTCCGCTCTTTTCCGAGGGAGATTACGAAATAATAGGAACCTTTGCTGACGAAATAAACGAAATAGGATCCCCTGTGGTAATGAAAGGATCACCAGCAATAATTGCATCAGAATATGGTAAAGGAAAGGTTATCCTGTTCAGTCCTCACCCGGAATTCTCTAGAAGGTGTGCAAGCAAGCTCCTGATAAACGCCATAGAATATTGAGGAGGAACCTTTTAATGACATTGAACAAAGAAGACCTGGAACATTTGGTAATCGGTTCGAGTTTTTTCAGTTGTGGCGGCGGCGGAACAAGGGAAGAAGGATTCGAAATCCTGAAAGATATAGACAGTGCAGAATTAGTGGATCTTGATAAACTCGGCGAGAAGAGGTTCATAGCCTCTCCATATGCCTGTGGCTCTTTAGACAGCGATACAGAAAATCCAGGCCCTGTTTTCAAAGAGCTTAAAGCAACTATTGAACTTCAGGAATATGTTGGTACAAAATTTGCCGGCCTGTTCCCAACTGAACTCGGGGGTTACAACACAGCGGTTGTTTTCACAGTTGCACACAAACTTGGTATCCCGGTTGTTGACGGTGACGGTGCGGGAAGATCAGTCCCTGAGATACACCACTCCATCCCCTCAATACTCGGGTTCAAATCTTTTCCCTGTTCCATTGTCTTTCCTGATGGAGACGTCATAATCGTCAAAGAAGCAAAAAACGATGAGAAGATCGAAAGCATCGTTAGACAGCTCGTTTCAAATTTTGGAAATCTCGGCGTGTGCGATCATCCTATGAGAATTAAAAATGCTAAAAAAGCTCTAGTTAAAGGAAGTCTAACAAAATCCCTCAAGTTAGGATCCCTGATAGTGAAAAAGGACCTGGAAGCTATCCTCAGGGAAACAGATTCTAAAATCGTTGGTGAAGGGATAATAAAAAAGGTAAAGAAAACCTCTTCAGATGGGTTCACTGAAGGCGAAACACATATCGGAAATCACGTTGTTTATTTCAAAAACGAGAATATGATTCTAAATGACGATAAGGAAAACTGGAAGTTTCCGGACCTTATTATTCTCCTCGACCAGGATACCCTTCTCCCCGTAGAAAATCCTCCGGAAGAAGGGAAATCGGTGTACATTCTTGTGTCAAAGGCGGATCCAAGATGGTACGAAAGGGTGTGGACGGTTTGAAGTTCGTTGGTATTGACGCCGGTGGAACAAAAACGTTGGCTGCCATGTGTAATGAGAAAGGAGAGGTTCTCGCCGTCGGAAGAGGCGGTCCCGGGAATCATCTTGCGGTGGGAATAGATAGGATGCTGGAATCGATTCATAACGCATTAAAAGACGCCAGCATCGCTGAAGAAGAATTCGACGTGGCGGTTCTGGGGCTTGCAGGCTTGGGTTTTTCTAAAGAAGCAAGCCACAAACTTGAAAAAGAAGTTAGAAAGGTTCTCAGGGCAAAAAAACTTGAAGTTTTCAATGACTGCCTCATAGCTTTAAAAGGTGCAATTGGCAGAAGAAAAAGAGGGATGATTGCAGTTGCAGGAACCGGGTCAATGGTGATAGGCACCAACGAAAACAGTGAAATTTTCAAAGTGGGAGGTTGGGGTCACCTTCTTGGTGATGAAGGAAGCGCCTACAAACTATCCTTTGATGCCATAAGAAGTGTAATGAAATACTGGGAAAATAGAGGAGAAAAGAGCAAATTGGCCGAAGAGGTATCAGAGTTCTTCGGTGTAAATAGCGTTGGAGATGTAATAAGGCTATTCTACATAGACTCTCCCACCAAAGAGAGAATAGCTCTTTTCGCACCGCGATTCATTAAAGCTGCAGAAGAAGGGGATCGTGTGGCGTTAAAGATTCTGAACGCTAACATCTCAGAACTCACCGAAGGTGTAAAGGCCCTATCCTCCAGGATTGGTTCAAAATACATTTCATATTCAGGTGGAATGTTTAGCGCTCCTTTTTACAAAGATACTTTCAAAAGTATTCTGAAGGAGCACGGATTTGAGCTCAAAGAAAAGGTATTATCGCCTGTTGGCGGAGCCTTACTCATAGCCCTCGAAGTAACCTTTGAAAGCGTCGATGAAAAGGTAATAAAGAACCTGAAGGGGGCACTCTGAATGCTTTTAGGGTTTTCCCGCTTGAAAATGGAATTCCCTGCAGGAATAGAAATGGCGGGATATATTATGAGAAAAAAACCGGCCATTGGATCTCATGATGATCTCGAAACATTCTGCATTTATCTGGAAAACAACAATTATTCGATGGCAATAATCGTTTATGATGTACTCGGCATACCGGACGGATTTGATAACGTTAGCAACAAACACGATGGAGTAAAAGTTATACCTGTCGCTACGCATACCCACGCCGCACCAAAACCCTCTCTGGTTATAAACAAACTTCTGGATTACAGGGAAAAGCTTATAGAAGAAGCAAAAGAAAAATTATCCCCAGTAAAAAACATCATTTTAAGAAAATCAAGGATGAAAGGTATATGCGATTTCAGGGATAGAAATGATAGCACAGACATCCCTGTGTTTCTTCTGGAATTCTGTACCGAGAATGGCAAAGTTTCTCTTTTGATCTTTGGTTGTCACCCAACTGTGCTGGGACCGGAAAACCTGCTCTACTCATCAGATCTTGCGGGAGGTATTAGAAGAGGTCTCGAAAAGCTGTTTGGAAATCCTGTAGTTTATTTGAATTCCTGTTGTGGAAATATAAGTACCAGTAGGACAAGAAAAAGCAGGACGTTTGAAGAGGTGGAAAGATTAGCGGGTTTATTTGTCAAGAACCTGTCGTGGGAAGAATCTCTGGAATTGAATACCAATGATTTCGAATTCAACAAGTATATCTTGAAACTTCCAATTGAAGAGAAAAAAATCGAGAATTTAACGATAGGCGAACGGGCAAAACCCGGTATAGAACTAATAAAAAAACGTAAATTACCACCTGAAATTGCGCAGGCAAAAATCTCAATTCTGAGGTTTTCAGGTCTTTCGGTCGTATTTCTACCCTTTGAAATGTTCTTTGAAACCTGTTGCAAAACCAAGGAAAACGTCGTGATCGTGAACTACGCCAATATGTACAGACCGTACCTTGTCCCGGAAAATATTAGAGGAACATACGAATGGATTGTTTCACCCTATCCTGATGAAGCCGAAAACATTGTTCTAGAATTTTTGGAAAAACACACCTGAAAACAAAAGAAATAGAAGTATAATTTAGTAAATGCTGTTAACAGAGGTGATGATATGTTAATCGAGCGAGTGCTGATCGTTGACCCCGTAGACGGAGAATACACCGGGAGCGTGCAATTCGGAGAAAAGATAGAACGAATAATGAAAAAAGAAACGGATTACGATTATATACTCATGCCAGGCTTTATAGATCCTCACACGCACGGTCTCGTTGGAATAGACACAATGGAAGCCTCAAAAGCAGACTATGAAAAATGGATAAACGAAAACTTTTCTCGGGGAGTAACCCACTTTTTGCCAACAACCGTCTCAGCGTCAAAAGCGGATATTTTGCATATTTTAAAAAGATTCAAAGGTGTCAGGAAATCAATAGGCGGGCTTCATCTTGAAGGCCCTTTTATAAGTATAAAGAAAAAAGGTGCACAGAATCCCGAACATATCAGAAAACCATCACTTGAAGAGCTAAAAGAAATAATAACTGACAGCGTGCGGCTGATCACAATGGCACCGGAAGTGGAAGGTTTTTATGAGGTTTTACCGTATCTGACTGAACGTGACGTAAGGGTGAGTATTGGCCACTCAAACGCTGTATTTGAAGACATGGCAAAGGCGTTCCAGAACAATGTTAGGAGAATAACCCATTTCCCTAACGGTTTGAGAGCTCTCCATCACAGGGAATTAGGAGTTGTTGGCGGAGCGCTATATCTGGATTTTACAATAGAGCTTATTGTGGACGGTGTTCACTCTTCACCGGAATTCGTTGATTTCACGTATCGAATAAAAGGGGCAGACAAGATCATACTGATAACAGATTCAATATCTGCCACGGGGTTGAAAGATGGAAGTTACACGCTGGGTGGTCTTGATGTGAAAGTAGTTGGCGGTAAAGCGACCCTCGCTGATGGAACCCTCGCTGGTAGTACACTCACTTTTGACAATGCGGTAAAGAACTTTCACCGTTTTACACACTGTACGCTGAAAGAACTCGCAATGGTTTCTTCTTACAATGCAGCGCGTGATCTTGGAATAGACGATGAAGGCCGGATTAAAGAGGGGTACAGAGCAAATTTTGTTCTCCTCGATAAAGAGTTGAATGTTGTAAAGACGGTCTTTGAAGGGAACGTGGTTTATAAGAAGTGAGACTCGAGAACCGAGATCCGAGATCCGAGATAACCGCTACGCGACGAGTGCGCAAGGTAAAACCCAGCAGAGCCGCTGCGAAGCAGCCCACACTGGATCTCGGTTCTCGAAGCTCGGATCTCGTTTTTCACGCACGACCACAACCAGCAACGTTAAATCAGGACGGAGGGAAATACCTTGACAGTTATCGAGAGAAGGGAAAAGATTCTCCAGATTCTGAAAGCCCGAAAGAAAATAGACATTAAGTTTCTTGCAAAAATAATCGATGTTTCAGAAGTTACCGTAAGAAGGGATATAAGAATTCTTGAGAGAGAAGGAAAACTGCTGCGCAGTCGAGGAGTAATCATACTACCTGACGTCTCAGAATACGAGTTGTCCTTTATGGAAAGAGAAAAAGAGAACGTTGATTTGAAAAGAAAAATAGCCAGAGAAGCGATTAACTTCGTGAAAGAGGGAATGGTGGTAGGATTCGATGCAAGCACTACGGCTTTACAGATCGCGAAACTGGTAATAGAAAAGGGAATAAATATTACACTGGTTACCACCAGCTTGCCAATCTTTCGTTTGGTTACGTACTCTAACAGAGCGAATGTCATACTTATCGGCGGGGAGTATGACATGAAAAATCTATCTTTCGTCGGTCCTATTACCATTAGAAACCTTGATATGTTCTGCTTTAACCTTTGCTTCATTGGTGCAAGTACCATAATTCCCGAGCGAGGGTTTTTCACACCGGATTCCAGAGGTGCGGAAGTAATAAGACATTTTGCATTGAACAGTTCAAAAGTAATAGGCGTAACGGATAGTTCGAAATTTAAAAAAAGCGCTCAATACCTGTCGGTAGACATTAAGCAAATAGATGTTGTGATAACCGATGACAAATTCAATGGGGAATACTTAAAAAGATTTCCATCCAGTGTGAAGGTCATTATGGCTAAATAATTCGTTGATTGGGTACCTCCCGTGAAGCTATGGGGGTGATTGTTTTGGAGGGGCCAAGAGGACTTAGAAAGGGAGAAATTGATTCTGCTGTTGAACTTGCTGACAAAGTCCTTGCAAGTGGTGAAAAAAGGATGCAGAAGGTGTACCCTTTACTTCTTTCTGAAGATAATGCTGAAAATCTAAGGGTATTTGTGGATAAAGGGAAGGTTGTGTCACTCGTTGGCATGTTGCCGCGTGAATTGAATATCTACGGTCATAAGGTTTACGTTGGACTCATCGGCTCTGTTAGTACAGATCCGGAGTATAGGGGGAAGGGACTTGCTACAAAGCTTTTGCATGATACTGAAGCCTGGGCCCTGAAAAACGGTATCTCTTTGTTCTACATATCCGGTGGAAGAAACCTCTACAAACGTTTTGGTGCGGTAAATGCTGGTGTTTTTTATACAGCCACAATCTCTGGAAAAAAAGAAAATCCTGAGGTTAGAAAAGCAACTGTCGAGGACGTCGCTAAAATCTGTGAGATTCATTCGAGAAGACCGGTGAAATTCGTAAGATATTTCGATGATTTTCTGAAGGTCTTTCAGACTGGTCACGCTGTCGATAAAGAAGCTGAGTACTTCATTTTCAAGGATTCCTACGCCATCTTTGTAGAACGGGACGGTCAGCCAAGGATGGTGGAATACGGTGGAGACGAACAAGATGTCCTGGAAATTGTAAAGCACGTTTTGAGCAAGAGTGATCACTATGAAGCTCTCATTCATTTTCCGGGTTTTTCTGCGTTTAAGAACATTGTGCCTGAGAAAAAAAGAAGAGGGTTCTTTGGAACTGTTAAAGTCCTGTCGAATGAAATGTTTTTTGATCAAATAAAAGGCTATTTCCTGGAAAGATTACCAAAAGGAAGCGTTGAAAAACTAAAAGAACAACTCTCATGCATGGATACCCCTTCTCTCACAAAATTCCTTTTTGGTTCTATCGAAGGAGATCCTGAAATACCAGCAGATCTCGAAGGTGTTTTGCCTATACCTATTCCAGATTATGGAGCAGATTTTATTTGAAACTTAGAAAAGGAGCGTCTTACTATGGATATTCTGGAAAAGCTTGTCAACACAGCTACCGGTCCTGATGTATCCACCGAAGAAAAGCTCAAGAGAACAGCCTTTCTTCTTGATATTCTGGTGGATTTTGGGTTCAAAGTACGTAGCGGCAACGGATGCCACGTTGCGGTACGAGGCAATCCTCCTTATATAACTCTCATCGGCCATCTGGACACGGTTTTTCCGGAGGGTGAAGAGAAAAAAAGACCGTTCAGTATCGTTGGTGATAAAGCGTACGGTCCCGGTGTTGCGGACATGAAGGGCGGTATTGCGGTAATGTTTCAGGCACTCAAGGACATTGACCGGGACAACATATCAATAATACTAAACGTTGATGAAGAGATAGGTTCACCAGAAAGTGAGATTGTTTTCAGTGAATTTGCCAAGAAAACCTCTTACTGCCTTTCATTTGAACCCGCTTTTCCAGATGGAAAACTTGTCGCCTCCAGAAAAGGGGTTGGTGCGCTCTTAATCAAAACTCACGGAAAAAAGGGACACGCTGCGAGGATACAGGAAGGCGCGAACGCTGTGGTGGAACTCTCAAACAAAATCCATAAAATCTGGGAATTGAACAGAAATTTTGTGGATTTAACTGTGAATCCAACGATTATCAAAGGTGGTATCAAAAGCAATGTAACTCCAGATTACGCGGAATGCTATTGCAACGTCAGATATTACGCGATGAATGAGGTAGAGAAATTCGAAAAAGAAATCGCCAGAATCTCTAAAGAAACCGTTATTAATGGTTGCACTACGGAATTCGAGTACAAGCAATATAGAAAACCCATGAAAGAATGCCCTGAACTCGTTGAAATCGTTAGAAAGGAAGGGTTTAAGGTCACACGATCATCTGGAAGCGGTGACGCGGCATTCTTCAACAGAGCAATCGACGGACTCGGTCTTCCAGGAGGCAATCTTCACTCTAAGGAAGAATACGCTATCATCTCAGAATTTGATAAAAAGGTCAAACTCGCAAAAAAACTAATTACCTCAATTTAAAAGTTTTTCCCCAAAAGGATAACCTTTTGGGGGTTTGTTTTATCTTTTTGTTCATATATAATCAAACTTACCCATGTTTACTAGTTATATATGATTGTTTTTGGAAAGTACAGGATGATGAAAGGAGTGAAATACCGTGACAACTGTCGAGAAAGAAATACGCGAGCAGATAACCGATCTTCCAAATATACTCAGTTTTATGAAAGATTTTGTCAAAACAGGGAAATTACCGGATTTTCTGTTTGATGCAGACCTGGTCTATTTTGTCGGATGTGGAAGTTCCCATTACAATGGTATAGCTGCATCTCGTTATTTTATCCAAAAAACAGGAATAGAAGCCAGAGCACTGCCGGGCGGTGAAATCTTCTTTGCAAAAAATCAAAATATAGGCAGTAACACAATGAAGAGAGCAGCTGTGCTTATTTCTAGATCTGGAGAATCAACAGAAGTTCTGCTTGCCGGGAAGGTTTTCAAGCAACTTGGAATACCGACGCTGGGAATAACAACGGTAAATAACAGTTCTCTTGTAAAGATAGTTGATCGTTCTATTGTACTGCCTCTCGATGAAGTTTCCATAGTTATGACGAAGTCGTTTTCCGCTATTCTTCTAGCTTTACAGTTACTTGTTGACTATTATTCCAATGGGAATTTCGAGTATTACGATGAATTAGTCCGTTTGATACCGGACATAATTGAGAAAAGTTTTGAAATGATTGAGAATGACCAGCTGTGTTCTTACAAACGTTTCATCTTTCTTGGTATAGGTTCCTTTGAGGGGATTGCCAGAGAAGGTGCTTTGAAACTGGAAGAGATGTCTCTGAGCACAACAAAGGCTTTCTCAACCTATGAATTCAGGCACGGACCTAAATCGATGGCAGATGAAGAAACACTCGTCACGATTTTCGGAGATATCACAACAGAAGAAAGAAAACTCGCGGATGAGTTAAGATCTTACGGATCAAAGATAATTTATGTTGGTTCAGGTGAACCTGATATCTATACGGGTGGAGAAATGGGACTATTCCTGTCTCCTATTTTCTCACAGATATTGGGGTTAAAAATTGCTGAAGCAAAGGGCTTGAACGTTGAAGCTCCAAGGAATCTTACAAAGGTTGTACGCTTTGTGCACAACGCGTGATTGATTAAATTTTCAGATCAATGAAAGTAAGATACTAAAGCCCGGAGGTGAAGTTATGAATCTTACGGTAGGAAAGTTCAGAGGTTATACCAGGATTTCCAATGAGTTTGGACAATTCAATATGCTTGCACTTGATCAAAGAAATAGCTTACAGAAATCGATAAAGGAAATTAAGGGTGATTGGAATTCAGAGGATCTCGCGAATAATCAAAAAAATGATACTGAAGACCCTGTCTTTTTATGCATCGGCGGTTTTGATAGATGGAGAATACGGTTTTCCTGAAAACATAAAATACGTTGCTCCTCAAACAGGAATTATTTTATCCGTTGAAAAAAGTGGCTATGTTACTGACGAAAGCAACTTCCAAGACAGGCACTCGGTACTTTACAGAGAGGATGCAGTTAAACTTGCTAAAAAACACGGACTTGATGCGGTAAAACTGTTGATCTACTGGTCTGATTATGCTTCCGATAATACGAAAAACTACCAGAAAGAACTTGTTGAATCAGTTGGAAAGCAATGTAGGGAAGAGGATATTCTTTTTATACTGGAGATCCTCACCTACAATCGCGGTGAACGCGAGAAAAACGAAACCATATTAAACGCCGTAAGAATTTTCAAAGATGATTCCTTTGGCGTTGATTTGTTCAAGATAGAAGCCTTCTCTCAGGATCCAGAGATTTCAAAAGAAACTGTTTTTGAAGCGACCGGGGGCAAACCATGGGTCATTCTGAGTGGCGGAATGGATTTAGACAAATTCAAAGGTATAGTTAAGTGGAACATGACTCTAGGGGCCTCTGGCTACCTTTGTGGACGCGTTGTCTGGAAAGGGGCTGTTAAATACGTTGAAGACCTGGCAAAGATGGAAGCTCATTTAGAAAATATAGGTAAGTACAATATAAACGTTTTGAAGCTAAACTCTCTGGAGGCTTTACCTTTTTATAATGCACCTTATTTTGGTGGTATGGAAAATATAGATCTCGTTTGACATGCTGTCTACTCCCTAAAGGGAATGGGTATTTTCAGCGGTTGTACTATAAATGTTGCTTACCCTTTCAAACTCTTTTTCGCATTCCAGGAAAGCATCGACAATATCGGGGTCAAAGTGTTTACCTCTATCTGCCTTTATTCTTCTGAGAGCTTCCTCGTGCGGCAGCGCATCTTTGTAGGGCCTTTTCGACCTGATTGCATCGTAGGCATCGCACAGGGCGAAAATTCTAGCTTCCAGGGGAATTTCTTCTCCTTTCAAGCCTTCCGGATATCCCTCACCGTTGTACTTTTCATGGTGATACGCACAGATGTTTCTTGCCATAGTAATAAACGAGCCTTTCAGTTGATACTTATCGATAGCATCCTGAAGTATCTGTTTTCCTATTAAAGTGTGTTTTTTCATCTCTTCATATTCCTGTTCTGTTAATTTTCCTTCCTTCAACAGGATAGAATCCCGTATCCCTACCTTCCCTATGTCGTGCAAAGGGGTGGTATCGTAAAGGTTCTCAATGAATTCATTTGTGATGATTTTCCGGTATTTCTTGTTTTTGCGCAGTTGTTTTGCCAGTATCGCTGCGTACTCTCTCGTTCTTTTTAAATGGCGCCCTGTTTCGGTATCTCTTCGTTCAGCAAGCGTGGCAAGAGAAGACATGATAGCTTTTTGTGCACCTATCAGATCTTTTGATTTCGATAAATTTAAATAAATAACTACCAGCATGAGTGTGAGAAATAAGATGAACACCAGTGTTGACGTCAAAGTCAGGTTTTGGAGTGCCGCTTTCAATGTTGGATGTTTGTGATATGCTGCAATGATCAAGCGATTGCCAGGAAGAAATTCAACAGTTGAATAATGTAAGGTTTCTATATCTGAAAGCTCTATATGACCAGAATCATTGGGGAAGTTGTAATTGGATTTACGGAAATTAACTGATTTGTCTGGATTTAACGATATTAAGTATCCGTCTTCCGTCTGAATAAACATATTTTTATATAACAGTTCAAGAACTTCTGAAAAGCGTACATTTAGAATCACAATCCCCATTTTTCTGCCTTCAGAATTAAACAAAGGGGTTGCCAGCCTTATTACCGGAGTGTAGGGTATTTCTATCTTTCCTTTTTCAATGTTCAAATCTATCGGAGAAACGTAGATCTGGTTTTCATCCATTTTCATGGCTTCTTGAAAATAGTAACGGTCCTCTTTATTTTGCAGTCGTGAATCGGGAACAATTATCGTAGTACCATCCGGGTTGTGATTGACTCTAACTATTTCCTGGCCTGAAGAATCGATAATTCTTATTTGATAATACCACTTGGAGGCTTTGGCAAGTTCATAGAATATTTCTTTAATTGTGTTTTTGTGGCTAATAGATTCAAAATTACTGTTCACGAAGTTTTTGGTGTTCGGAATGTTTTTTAGTAAGAGCAAATCTCGTTCGAAATTACGGAATAGTACCCTGATGACCTCTTCGGTAGTAAGTAATTGAGAAACAATACTTTCATGCCGCCATTGCGCTTCGATTTCGTATATTCTTTCGCCACCAAAATGTATAACCACCCAAAAGAGAACAGAAAGAATCACAATAGTCAACAGAAATATCCTGTTATGTTTTATAAAACTTCCCACACAATCAACCTCTTTCGAAACATAGTAACGAAAATATATCGGGAGTAAAGAGATAAGTATACTAAATTCCCAAACTATGCACTTAGCTAGATAAACCCAGAGAGAAAACAAAAGAACGATTCGGGATCACGAACAAATAAAGCAAATAGGGAAAATAAAGCTTTTTCCAGATGGTACTGTTCTATCTGCCGTTCAATGAATTCTCTGAATCCTATCCGGTCTTTGACATTCAAATAGTATCTCGCTATCATCATCGCTGTGAAGTAGAGAGCTACAAGCTCCGTGTGTTTTTCAGTGGAACGCTGTGAGTAAACCTGTGTTTTCAGCCCCAATAGACCTTTTGCCTGCTTGAAGTATTCTTCCACAGTCTCTCTTTTGCTGTAATGATTGAGTATCTCATACTCTGTCATGTTCGTGTCGCTGCAAAGAATGATTCTCGTTTCGTCAGCACTGTTGTCAATGACTATCTTTACCTTTGCTTGGTAGCTCGGAACTCTCGCAATAAATGATGTGACTCCCTTAGTTTTTTTCTTGAGCTTTGAAAGCAAGAAGCTTTTTCCGTCAATCACAACCTTGAGATTGGTTCTCAGCCTGCCGATTATAGTCGAAGCAGAATTGACAACCTTTGCAAATATCCTGCCGCACATAATGGCTCCATCTACAAGGACAATGTTGTTTTCAAGCTTCGAGTACTCAAGAATGGAGATGAGTTGCCCTGTGAAATCACCCTTTGTTCTTTCTCTTGTAACCAGGGGAAAAACACAGTCCGTTCTTTACATATAGTACAGATGAGATAAGCGAGATACTGTTTATTACCTTCTCTGCTGTGGAAGAGTAATACTTGCCAAGGTTCTCTATCTTTGAGCCATACCTCTCAATAACGGTCTCATCCAATATGATGTATTTGGGTTCAAGACCATTGTTAGAAAGAAAGTTTTGGATGAAATTCAATCTGCTGCCTGTGAGCTCTTCAG
>NZ_JGCK01000027.1:0-19030 GCF_001639905.1 Kosmotoga sp. DU53
CAGTGTTTTGTGCTCAGATGCCTGGGAAAAGAAATCTCATTCACACATAGAATTTAGAAGTTGTGGTATATTAGTTGTGGGCATGGGAAACCTCCATATGTTGTGTTTGGCTTCACAACTAATTTACTAGGTTCCCATGCCTTTTTCAATGACCTGTATTTCCTCTTTCTTCTAAGTGCATAGTTTGGGAAATTAGTATATCATAACGGCATCTGTAATCGCTTTTTGCAGCGGAATGCCGAAAACAAAACATCCTGACCCGCATAACGTTGTCTGCTTTTTTGATAATATAACAAAACGTTATAAATTACGAAGGATTTGTACACTCTTTCTAAAATGAGATTAGAGAACCGAGATTTGAGAATCGAGATCCGGAAAACAAGAAACATGGTAAGTTGTAGGTTGTGGGTTGTGCATGAAAAGCTGTCGCTAACCGAAAGAACGAGAAATGACGCCGATATTGTAGATCTCACTTTACCGGACAAATTCACTGTGGGGGATGTCCCTCTCAGAGAAGTGATTACGAAAAGAAGGAGCAGAAGGAAGTTTGCAAAAAAGCCCCTTACGCTTGAAGAGCTTTCGTTTCTTCTCTGGAGTACCCAGGGAGTAAAAGAAGTGTTCGATAACAAAGTTACACTCAGAACAGTGCCTTCAGCTGGCGCCAGACACCCCTTTGAAACATACCTCGCAATTCATGATGTTGAAGGTATAAAGCCAGGACTTTACAGATATCTGGCACTCGAACACAAGCTTTTATTCTTAAAAGAGGTAGATGAACTTCCTCGAAAATTAATAGAAGCTTCCTTGGGACAGCGTTTTGTAGGAGAATGTGCGGTTACCTTTATTTGGACGGTCATACCTTACAGAACCGAATGGCGGTATGCGCAGGCTTCTCATAAGGTAATAGCAATAGATATCGGGCATGTGTGTCAGAACCTCTATCTTGCAGCTGAAGCCATAGGGGCTGGGACTTGTGCTGTTGCAGCGTATGATCAGAGTAAAATGGATAGTCTGATAGGAGTGGATGGTGAGGAGGAATTCGTTATTTACATGGCTCCAGTAGGAAAATTGGAATAAAATGATAGTGTTTTTTGGATTTAGGCATCAAATATGGTAGAATAACAAAAATTTCTAGCGGAGGTTCTATGTCAGAAGAAATGAAGGTACGTAAAGTGTTTGTTTTGGTAGAAACGAGCAAAGATAATAACAACAATAACAGACCGGGATCGGTCGGTTATTGCTTTATTTAAAACATTGTACAAGTGACCGGCCGATGGGATGAAAACCATCGGCCTTTTTTTATACAGTTGTCCGGGAACGCTACTTAAATAGAAAATACAGCAAAATATCGAGCCCTGATTCGAAAACTACCGTTATCGAGATATTATAAGCGTTAAAGTAATGAAATTTAATCGAATAAATGCCATAAGGGATTGCAGAAGAAAAGGGGGTATGATTGAATTGTTATTTTTTACATATTCGGTCAAAGAGCTAACTCGAGGAGTGATGATATGAGGAGCGTATTGATTGATGGTCAGATCGCTTATAATGCTGTTTCACAACTTTTCAATTCTGATACCTTCCGGATTTTGCTTTCGGAGCTCATAGAAGATTCGGCGAAAAAAAGAACGTCGCTTATTAACTTTTTCAATTTGTTCATCAAGGATCCAACAGCTGTTTCTCTTGAGGACAGGTACGATATTGATGCTATTATTCAGCTTCTCCTGGCTTTGATGGTTAACCCAATAGAGAAGATAGACAGTTCAGACTGTTACTCCTTCCCAAATCTTAGTGATAAGAGGGAGCTGGTCGTCAAGTTCGTTGAAAGTCTCTTCAGTTTATGGAGAAATAAACACAGGTTCATGATTCGCCAGGATTCGTACACCTCAAGAAGATTGAAGAGAATTTTCAAACAGATGGTGCTGGTAAAAAACAACACAGACCTTAGAAGTCTTGTTCTGAGCACTTACAGGCAAATATTGATAAACATTTCCGATGTAAGCCTTAAAATTTTGAGGCAGGAACCCGGCGGTGCGCAGGTTGGCTTCCTTGTGGATACCCCGGAAGTTCTTCCCGAGGCGACACTCAACAACGCCAAATGGCTTTACGATTTACAATTCGTATGGAGCGCCGTTTTTGAACCACCTGTGATTTTCTATACCCGTTCAAACAAGAGGAGAGGAATCTTTAAGGTAGTTGATCGCCCGATACTTGATAAAATCTCAATAAACGATCCTCAAAAATGGTTCCTCTTCCCGATCCTTGCCGGAGCCAAGCTGATATTCGTTATCGTCAATAAAGAATATCTGGCGCTCGCTTCAGGGCTGGTTAATCTCTTTGAGCTTGCCAGTTTTGGCAAAATAAAAAGTAAGAAACCTGATGGACTATACATTCTCGGTTTGCCGCTGGATTTCTTTGAAAACGAAGAGGATTTCAATGGCATTATTTATAGAGAAAATGACGGAACATACGTTGCTATGGTAGGCGATCATCCATCAATTGATTACTTTGGTTATATGAAGAAGATGGTTCTCACAATCCACAATCTACTGGTTATAGATGAAGGAAGGTTACCGATTCACGGAGCACTTGCAGAGGTAAGTCTTAGAAATGGAAAGAAAGCAAATATAATGATCATCGGAGATAGTGGGGCCGGTAAGTCAGAAACTTTAGATGCGCTAAATCAATTAAAAGAAGAGGTTTCTGAAGTGAATATTCTGATAGACGATATGGGTTCTTTAGATATACTGGACAATGGGGATGTTGTGGCGTACGGAACGGAAACGGGAGCTTTCGTCAGACTCGATGACCTTCAACCCGGTTATGCTTACTCCACGATGGATCGAAGTATCTTCATGAACCCGAACGAGACGAATGCCAGAGTAATTGTTCCGTACTCCAACTATGCGGAAATTGTAAGGCCAACGAAAATTGATTATTTCTTCTACGCAAACAATTATGAAAAGTGCGATGAAGGCGAAGAAATAAAGTTCTTTGATGATGTTGAAGAAGCACTTGAAGTCTTTTCGAAAGGTGCAAGGATGGCTAAAGGAACAACCGCCGAAAAAGGCCTCACCTATAGCTACTTTGCTAATCCGTTCGGAGCTGTTCAACGCAAGAATGAGCATCAGAAAATAGCCCAAAGATATATGGAAGCTATGGCAAATGCCGGGGTAAAAATTGGAGAACTGAGAACACAGCTTGGGATAAATGGATTTGAGCAAGAAGGTCCATTACAGGCAGCTAAAGCTTTATTGAAATTAATAGACTCTCAAAAATAATAACAAACAAAAAAGAAAAGGCTGGTGAAAACCAGCCTTTTCTTTTACTTTCTATTTTAGCTCAATGGTTTCAGAGAATCTTCGTAGATCTTAGCAATAACCTCTTTTGTTGCCTTAATAGGAGCAAGGCTCAGTAAGAGATCAAGGGAAGGTGTTGTTGTTGCAAGTTCAACGAGTTTTGGAATATCGTCTTTTGTAAAGCCCATATCTTCGAGTTTTTCTGTGATACCAAGGCTGAACAACCATTTTTCAATACCAGCAGCGATCTTTTCTGCCTCGCCCGGAACACCCTTTAGACCGGGAACAATTGGTTCATAAATGTCAGCCAACACTTCAGGAACAGCCGGATATATGTGTTTAACAACCGCCGGGAGGAGCATCGCGAGACCAAGACCGTGTGGAAGTTCAGGTTTTATAGCACTTAGTGGGTGTTCAAGTGCATGTGTGAAATGGAGCAAACCGTTGTCGAAGGATATACCGGCTATGGCTGAAGCGTAGAGCAGGTAATATCTTGCTACAAGATCTTCTGGGTGTGAAAGAGCCTGAGGTAGGTATCTTGTAATGAGTCTGATTGTTTCCTTGGCGAGAAGTATTGAATACGGGCTGGCAACGATAGTGGTTGCAGCTTCTGTTACGTGGTTAATAGCGTCAATCGATGTGAATTTTGTCTGGTTTGGAGGTAGCGTTTTCATAAGAGCGGGGTCATCAATAGCGTAGGTCGGGTAAATACAATCGTATGCAAGAGCGGGTTTATATTCTTTGTCAAGGATAGAAGCAACAGCAAACCTGTCAACTTCGGTACCAGTTCCATGAGTGGTGTTTACAGCGATGATTGGTTTGGCTTTTTCCGGAATAAATTTCTGTTCGTACAGTTCGCTGGCAGTTTTGTCAGTGTATTCCAGGAGTATTGCTACGCTCTTTGCTGAATCGATGGGACTTCCTCCACCTATTCCGATGACGGCCTGAGCCCCGAATTCTTTTCCCATTGCTGTGGCTTCGTCAATCTGTTCTACCGTTGGATTGGGTGTTACGCCCGTGTACATTATACTATCGATTCCGACCTCTTTAAGGGCAGGTTCTATAACATCCCAGGCACCGGTAACTTTGTAAGCAACTTCATCGGTAACCACAATAACCTTATTTATTCCTTGCTTTTTGAGGGCTTCAGCAATGTCTTTTATCTTTTTTATGGCGCCAACGCCAAAGTAGCACAATGTTCTTCCTCTGAGTTCAAAAACGTTGTAAATGTCCATTTTGCTTTCCCACATAATTTCACCTCCTGCTTGTGAATTTTTTCACTTATATTTTACCACTACTATTATGTAATTCCTGCGAAGATAAGGTAACTTGATCAGAACGATTATGTGAATTTTTTCACAGATACTTGCGGGCGTACAACATCAACCAAAAAATTTTTTGAAAGGAAGCATAGCAAATACACTGCTATTAAAAAGTTTAGCACCATTGGGTATAAAAACAAAGCTAACCTAAGAGAGGAAATGAGGAGATGCGGTTTAACAATACAAGTAACTTTTCTTGGAGAAGTTTCTGTGAAAGCCATTGTGATAAGAAAAAACCCCTTCAGGGGTTTCTGGTGGGTGCGACAGGGATCGAACCTGTGACCTCTTCCGTGTGAAGGAAGCGCTCTCCCGCTGAGCTACGCACCCCGGTAACTATCACGATTTTAGCACCCATCACCAGGGGTGTCAAGAAGAACCTTTTTATTCGAGTCCGTACCATTCCCGGAGAAATTTCTTTACATACTCCAGAGTGAATTCATGGCGCCTTTCAGCAAGTTTCCTGGCAGTTTCAGTCCAGAAGGAATCAGGATCTATCTTCAGAATCTTTTCAAAAAAATGGTTCAGATATGTCGAGGATTTGCCGTTATAGTTTTTTGAAGGTTTTATTTTTGGATCATAGAAAACCCTTTTTTCACCTTTGTGAGCAAATACCCGCGCGATAGCTATCGCTCCTATCGCATCGAGTCTATCAGCGTCCTGTAGGATCTTTCCTTCAGGATATTTGGGTGTTTTTCGTAATGAATATCTATGCGAACGTATGCTGTCAACCACTATTTCTATCGTTTTCTCATCGAATCCGTGTTTTGCCAGCAGCTTTCCTGCAAGTTTAGCGCCTTCTTTGGCATGATCAAGCCCCGTTAATACTTCGTCTTTCCTTTTTATATCATGAAGCAAGACAGAGATATGCAGAGCGCGACGATGCTTCACTTCTTCGTTTTCCAGAATCTGTATCGTGAGTTTCCCTACACGTTCGATATGACTCCAATCATGTGCAGGACTATCAACACCCTCAAAGAAACGTTTCGCTTCCGTCAATAAACCCTCTAACTCCGGATAGTTTTTTATTAGATATACCGAGTAACTTAACACCTTCATCACTCCTTATCGGTAATAATACCCTTTACAGGAAACGATAAATTAAACTTCATGATGTAAAATTAATACAAAGGGAAAGGAGGAAGATCATGAATATACTGGTAACGAATGATGATGGAATAATGGCTCCAGGTATAAATATTCTCGCACAAAAACTAGCAGAAAAGCATAGTGTTCTTGTTGTTGCTCCTGATGTTGAAAGAAGTGCTACCGGACATGCTATTACCATCAGAACGCCTTTGTGGGCAAAAGAAGTCAAGGTTGGAGAAAAAACGGTTGGCTACGCCATAAACGGAACACCTGCCGACTGTGTAAAACTTGGAATCCTGGCTATTGCAGATTTTGAAATAGAGCTGGTTGTAAGCGGAATAAACAAGGGACCGAACCTGGGAACAGATATACTGTATTCAGGGACGGTTTCAGGAGCGCTTGAAGGTGCTGTTATGGAAAAACCTTCTATCGCTATATCAGCCGCTGATTGGAACAATCCAAAGTACGAAACAGCAGCTGAATTTCTTCTGGAGTTTCTTGATACATACGATGTAACAAAGATGCCGGAATTCACAGCACTGAATATCAACGTCCCTTCGGTTGACAGAGCAGAATTGAAGGGTTGGAAAGTCACCCGTCAGAGCAGAAGGCGTTATCGTGACTATTTTGAGAAAAGGAAAGACCCTTATGGAAACAATTATTACTGGATGTTCGGAGAAATAATAGAGGATGATCCAGGTGAGGACTCTGATTACGCCGCTGTTCGGAGAAACTATGTTTCAATAACTCCCATATATGCTTTCATGACCAATCAAAACTATATGCCCAAGCTAAAGGAGGAATTGGAAGGAGGCAATTGAATGCATATTGTCTATATCGGAAATCCCGTATTGAGAGAAAAATCCGAGGCGATAAAAAAGTTTGACGATAATTTAAAAACTTTCGTCAAAGAGCTCACAAGCATTATGTACAAAGAAGATGGCGTTGGTTTGGCCGCGCCGCAAGTTGCTGTTTTAAAGCGCATGTTTGTTTTCGACGACGGTTCAGGCCCTAAAGTAATAATCAATCCGGAGATACTCGAAAAATCAAAAGAACTCGTCATAATGGAAGAGGGATGCCTTAGCATCCCGGGGGTTTACGCTGACGTTGAAAGGCCTGAATGGGTTAAGATGAGATACCAGGATGTTGACGGTAACGTTCACGAAGAGCTATTTGAAGGTTACGCTGGTAGAATTGTTCAGCATGAGTACGATCACCTGAATGGCATTCTTTTCATAGATTATCTATCTCCCGCAAAGAAAATGATGATAAGGCCAAAACTGAGGGAGATAATGAAGGGGAAAATTCTAAAATGAAAATAGTTTTTATGGGAACACCTGATTTTGCAGCGGAACATCTAAGAAAACTTGTTGAAAAAAAATACAATGTTGTTGGTGTCTTCTCGCAACCAGATAAACCGAAAGGTAGAGGAAAAAAACTCATTCCTACACCGGTTAAACAGGTGGCCAGGGAATATGGGATACCGGTATTCCAGCCAAAATCCGTAAACAAAGGCGAGGGATTCGAAGCCCTAAAAGAGCTCAAGCCGGATATTATCATCACCGTTGCTTACGGAAAGTTACTCAAACAACAAGTTTTCGAGCTACCACCTCTCGGATGTTACAACGTTCATGCTTCATTGCTGCCTAAGTACAGAGGAGCAGCACCGATACAACGTGCTTTAGAGAATGGCGAGAAAGAAACAGGAATAACTATATTCAAGATAGATGAGGGTATGGATAGTGGCCCGATAGCGCTGCAAGAAAGAATTGAGATTTCTTCTGATGATAACTTCGGAACGCTGAAGAAAAAGCTATGCAATCTTGGCAAAAAACTGCTTATAGAATTTCTTAAAAAAATCTCTGCTGGCGAGATTAAACTTACTCCCCAGGATCATTCCCAGGCAACCTACGCACCAAAGATAACTAAAGAGGATACCATTCTGATAGAATTTGACAACGGAGAACGAGTTTTTAACAAGATACGCGCCTATGATCCTGAACCCGGGGTTACCACCAGACTCGGAGAGCTCAGAGTTAAGCTCTTCGGTGCGGGGATTTGTGATAATTGCTGCGTTGATGCCGAGCCAGGGCAAATAATCTCGATCAGCAAGGATTCTATGGTAGTTGCCTGTAAAAAGGGTGCTGTTAAAATTTCCAAAATTCAGTTTCCCGGGAAAAAAGTGATAACTGTCTGGCAAGCGAAATCTGGCAGATTGATAGAAGAAGGAATAAAACTAGGAGGTTGAAAAATGGCAAGGGCTTTGAAAATGTACCACATAAAAAATCTTGAAACACAGGAAGATGAAGAAAAAATCAAAGCGGTACTCAAAGGTGTTTCCGGAATTATCCGCGTGAATCCAGAAAGCAGGTTTGCTATCATCGAGATTGAATTTGAAGATGCTTTGATCGATGCCGCTACGATCAGAGATCTCCTTGCAAAAGAAGGATATCAGATGATCATCTAAGATCCTTTGTTGGCTTCTCTTTGGCAATGATTTTGCAGAATAATCCTGTTGACAAAGAGACCCGGTCGCGTTATAATGATTTTGCGTGTGCCGAGGTGGTGGAATTGGCAGACACGCATGGTTGAGGGCCATGTGGACACGTAGTCCGTGCGGGTTCAAGTCCCGCCCTCGGCACCAGAGACCGGGTAAAATCCCGGTCTTTATTTTTGGGGTGATTTTCTGAAGCAAACTATGATTTACCTTTGCAGAGTTTTCAATTATAGAAGGAAACAGAGAGTCTCTTTGACTCCTCTTAGCGGGAGCGAAAAAAGCTTTTCTGTCAATTTCAAAGAACTTAAAGAGTTTTTGGGGAAGCACCCTGTGTGCTTATTTCCTTTGAATGATGAAACCTACAAATTGTTGTCAAATTATCCCGAAGTTATCGACGAAAACTTTTTGAAGAGGTTTTTAGTTTATCCTACAGGTAAGGAATCCGATAAACATATCAACGAATATCTTCAATTACTTAGCAGTTTTCCTGCCTCACTTACCGATATCCTTCCACATTTTTTTGAAAAAAATGACGGACTTGGAAAATTCCTGCAGATGGGTCTTTCGAGCGGAACGAAAGATTCCAGGTGGGAGGATGAAGTTTGTTCTAACCTCACGAAATTAAAATCCGTCGATCACAAAGGTGCTGACATAGACCTCATCAAAACTGTGCGAATGGTTTTCAGCGAGGGCGGACTTCTTGAAGACATCCTTGAAGGCTATGAATACAGACAGGAGCAATTCATGACAGCGCTGGAAATAGCGGAATCCATAGAAGGAAAACAGGGAATAATGATAGAAGCTGGAACAGGTACAGGTAAATCCCTCGCTTATCTAATACCATCTGCTTATTATTCTATTTCCAAAGGCGAACAAATAGTTGTATCCACAAGAACAAGAATGCTTCAGGATCAACTTGCCAGAAAGGATGTTGCAATAGTCAAAAAACTTCCCAATCTCGAAGAGCTTAGAGTCTGGACTCTGAAGGGACGAGAACGTTATTTTTGTCTCAAAAAATATTTCGAAGAACTCGAGTACGCCGTCGGATCAGGAAAATCAAAAAACCGTACAGAGCTCTTTGGAGTTTTATTGTGGTCAATAAAAACCGGAAGCGGCGATTTAGACGAACTGCACCTTAAAGAAGAGAACAGAAACAGGTTCACAGCAACAAGATTTGAATGCCTCAGAAAGCTTTGTCCTTTTTTCAATAGATGTCCTTACTACAATTCCAGAGACAACGCTCAAAATGCCGATATAGTGATTACAAACCACTCTCTTCTCTTCAGCGAGGCTCATATACGTCTTGAAGATAGCCGCGAAGGCGAAGATGAACCTATTGGCATGCTTCTTCCAAAATTCAAGGTGTTGATCGTAGACGAAGCCCACGAATTGGAAATGTCACTCACCGAAGCCATGAGTTTTAATCTCGTCCCCCACGAAGCAGTAAGTACCATTAGAAAGGCTATAAACTGCTCAAAAGATGCGTTAAGAAGCATTAGAAATCATTTTGAACGTTCCTTTCTTGAAGAATTATGGGGACGTCTGAGAAAGTTCACTGCGGAAATAGAAAAGATCCTCAAAACAATCGTGGTTTCTTACAACAATTGTTCCACTGATGAAAAACACTCTATTGATAACGAGGAACTGGAAGCGTTGAAAAAGGATATTGGTGAACTTTATACCATTATCCAGAGATTCAGGGCTGTGTTAATTCAATTATTGAGAATGGTGGAAGAGGTTGCCGAAGAAGAGGAAACACCTGTTCTTGAAAAATTGAATATGGAGTTGAAATCAGTAACTTCAGAGCTTGACGGTTTAATCAGACAACTTTTAGGTTTATCGAGGGAAGAGGATGGAAGGGTCGTTTATGTCAGAAGAACCGTAACCAACAATGGAAACCATCTGATCATAACATCCGCACCAATTAAAAATGATCAGCTCATGGCAGCCATTTTCCCTGATGTACCTGTAAAAGTTTTCATATCAGCTACATTGTGGGTATACAGTGGAAGAAGCGATGGATTCAACTACGCCAGAAGAATACTGGGATTGAATGAATCTTTTCATGCAATAAAACTCGGAAGTTCTTTCGATTTTCAAGAACAACTCAAGTTCTATATCGTGAAGGACATGGCGAAGTACCAGCCTAACAACAGAGAATATCTAAACCAGGGTGCCAATCTAATATCCGAAATGCTCAAAATAGTCAAGGGCAGCGCAATGGTTCTTTTTACTTCTTACAAAGACATGTACTATGTCATTTCGAAGATTTCAGAGGAACTCCTTGATATTCGACTGCAAATTCAGGAGCCCAATAACAGTCCAACTGCTATTGTCAATGAACATGTAAATTCGGAAAATTCCGTTATATTCGGTGTAAGAAGTTTCTGGGAAGGGATAGATCTTCCGGGTGAACACTTAAAACTGTTGATTATCTTCAAACTTCCTTTTGAACGTCCCGATGATCCTTTGATAAATGCCAGAATAAAGCATTACGGAACGAAAAATTACGTTGAAGGATTAAATAAATACTATTATCCCAAGATGATTACAGCATTCCGTCAGGGTATTGGACGGTTGATAAGAACTCGAAATGACAGAGGTGTTCTCGTGGTTCTTGACAACAGAATCGTGGATGGAAACAAAATCTACTCAAGGAAACTTTTGCGTTCGTTATCACCCGATGTAAAAATAAACGTTATTGATGGTTCAAGAGTCATATCAGAATTAAGGAAATTGAGGAGAACAAAATGGTTCTGAACTTTCTCGAAAGATTTTTTCCAAACAGCTGCACCTCTTGTGGTGCAAGAATTCCTGTTCGGAATTTCTTGTGCGAACACTGTGAAAACCAGATTAAAGGCCCCCTTCTGGAAAATTTTTCCATTTCTTACATCAATAAAACCTATGCTTTTTGGTGGTACGAACCTCCCATGAATGACCTTATAAAAGCCTACAAATTTCAGGGAAGGTTTCGTTTAGCCGAGCAATTCGCTGAGATGCTTTTCAAAATGATTTTCAAATTCAACATAGATGGTACAATTATCCCCGTTCCTACAACGTTTTCAGCGCTAAGAAAACGCGGTTTTGATACCAACGCTCTAATACTAAAAAAATTAAACAGAAAGCTCGACATCACCGTTTTAAATGCCCTAACGGCACTAAGGCGCCCAATGCCACAATCAAGATTGTCGGGAAATGATAGGGTAATTTCGGTGAAAGGGAAATTCCAGCTCGTTAACTCAACATTGAAGCTTCCAGAAAGAGTTATTCTGTTTGACGATGTTATCACTACTGGAGCAACCGTTTCAAGAATGTGCTAAAATTCTCAAGTCAAACGGTGTCATAGAAATTATAGGAATTTCGCTGGCTAAGAGTCATTAACCCCGTAATAAAAAAAGAGGGTCATCAAGACCCTCATAATGGCTGGGAGGGGAGGACTCGAACCTCCACCGGCGGATCCAGAGTCCGCTGTCCTACCATTAGACGACCTCCCAAAGACACATCGATTATATAATAGAGTTGTTTGTGTGTCAATCAATCTTGATTCAGTTTTTCAGGAGAGCTCAATTTGTCGCTAAAAAGGAGGAAATTCCTTATTTATGAAAGTACTATTGTACTCAGAGAATCAAAAGCTCTTTCAAAAATCCGGGGTCGGAGTAGCTTTAAAGCACCAGATGGAAGCGCTCAAGCGTGCTGGAGTAAACTTCACCTTGAATCCAAAAGAATCCTTTGATATTGTTCATATAAACACAATTGGACCGGGTGCCTGGAGGTTATTAAAGACTTCAAAACGAAGAGGGATACCGGTAATTTACCATACCCATACAACCTATGAAGACTTCCGAAACAGCTTCTTATTCAGCAATCTTGCGGCACCAACAATCAAAAGACTCCTAAAAAAAAGATACGGAGCGGCTGATTATCTGATTTTTCCATCGAAATATACCCAGGAAACAGTCAGAAACTACGCTGTTAAAACCCCTGGTTCGGTGGTTTCAAACGGTGTTGATATCGAGAAATTCAGAAAAAACGAAAAGCTTTCGCACAAATTTCTCGAGACTTTTTCTATTAAACCACCTGTAATATTGAACGTTGGGCTTCCCCTTAAAAGGAAAGGAATTCACGAATTTATATCCGTAGCCAAACAATTGCCAGAATATACATTTGTCTGGTTCGGCGCAAAGTTCTCGGCTCTCCAACCCCGTGAAGTGCGAAATATCTTAAAACACCCCCCAAAAAACGTCCTTTTCCCGGGATATGTTCCTTCTGAAATATTGTTAGGGGCACTTTCGGCAGCAGATGTTTTCTTTTTCCCGAGTTATGAAGAAAACGAGGGCATTGCCGTACTTGAGGCGCTATCAACAGAATGCGCGGTGTTAATCAGGGATATACCGGTATACAGAGAGTGGATGCACTCCGGCAAAAATTGCCTGAAAGGACGTAGCGTCCCTGAATTTGTTGACGCAATACGAAAACTCATCGAAAACCCTTCTTTCGCAAAAAAACTCGGTAAAAATGGTAGAAAAACCGCAGAAGAACGCAGTCTAGAAAAAGTTGGTGCAAAGTTGAAAAAAATATACGAAGAACTTCTTGGAGGTGGACTGTGAGCAAAACTCTTCGGAACTTGTTGATCGTAGTCTTGATAACTATTATCACACTTGTTATAATCTCGCATTTTTCAGATTTTAAAACCGCGTTTTGCCTATATTATCCAGGCTTCACCATTCTGGGTATTCATCACCTTTGTCGTTGCAGCCACAGCCTGGGTACTGGAAGCATTGACGGTCAAGATCTTCTCCAAACTCTCCGGCCTTCATGCAAAATTTATTTACCTTCTGAAACTTACAATAATAGGAGCCTTTTTCTCTGCAATAACCCCTTTCTACACCGGTGGTCAGCCAGCTCAAATAGCCTTCATGGCAAAAAAAAGGCTAAGCGCCGGCAAAGCTTCCGCTATGTTGATGGCGCGTTTTGTGGCTTATCAGATCGTCATTACGGTCTTCGGCGTAGTTGGGGTTTTCTCAGCTTATTCTTTTGTCTCTAAGGAAATATCTAACTTAGCGCTTCTTGCTATATTTGGGTTCATCCTGAACTCAGGTGTCTTGTTCTTCATAATAATGTTTTCAATCAGCGCCCGTACTACTGAGAAAATTGTGAGATTCTTTATTTTTCTGTTGGCTAGATTCAGGGTTATAAAAAATCCTGAAGAAAAAATCGAAAAGATACTTTTTGAGGTAAGTCGTTTTAACAAAAGCATGAAAAAGTCTTTTGAAACCCCGAAAACTTTCCTTCTATCGTTAACTCTGTCTTTTTTACAAATGATGGCGGTAATCTCTATTCCATACTTTGCATCACGCTCCCTTGGTATAACCGTCGACTACTTCCAGTTGATCTCCGTTCAGTTGGTTCTATTTTTGATAGCTTCAATGGTACCAACTCCGGGAGCAAGTGGTGCCTCTGAAGGAGGCTTTATGCTTTTTTTCACCCCGCTCTTTGGAGCTAAAACCGCTGCAGTTATGCTCTTATGGCGTTTCTTTACCTATTACATGAACATACTGTTCGGAGGGTTCCTGACTGTCATTGAAACACACAGCCATAAATCCTAATCTCTTGAGTTCAACACAGTTTCATATAGAGCTATTGTCTTTTTTACATGCTTCTCCATGGTAAAGGATCCCGCAATTTCGATGGAAGCTACAGACATGTTTTTCATGAGTTCGTCTGATGATAAAAGACTTTCTATTCCTTCGTGAAGCCGATCTTTTGATCCAATTAAGAACCCATTTATTCCGTTTTTCACAATGTCACGAAAAGCGTCGTCCGCATAAGCCACAACCGGTAATCCACATGCCATTGCCTCTACAAGAACGACTCCGAAGGTTTCGGTATGGGAAGCAATGACAAAAATATCACTGCTATTGTAAGCCAGTACCACTTCATCCGGCCATTTCAAATAACCGGTAAAAATAACCCTGTTCTTCAATCCCAGTTCCTTTACCTGCGTTTTCAAGTTCTTTTTCTCGGGACCATCACCAACGATCAATAGGAACGTATCGGGATATTTCTTCACAATCCTTGAAAAATTCTCCACAATGGCATCCACACTTTTTTCTTTTCCAAGCCTTCCCACAAAAATCAGCACTTTAGCATTTGAAGGAATATTGAAACGCTCTCTGAACTCTTGGATTTTTTCTTCAGATATTTTATTTTCAAAAGGAGTTAAATCTATTCCATTTGGAATAACCTCTATATCGGTAGAAACACCGTAATCCCTGAGCAATTTTTCCACCTTACGCGACGGTACAATGACCGCTTTATTTTTATTGCAAAAACGCCTTGAAAGATCTATAACAAATTCTCTCAAAACGCTGTTAAAAAAGGGAATATAATGGACATAATCCTCCATAATGGTGTGGTAAGTCGTTACAGAGGGAATTGATTTCCTCTCAGCTATTATATTCCCGATGTACCCCATAACGAGCATTGTATGGCTATGAATCAAATCAATCTGCAATTTTTCTAAGGTTTTTTCAACATCAAAATATACAGTTGGAATTACAACCCTATGCTGTCTCTCCCATGGAAATGGAAAGGACCTAAATCTGAAGACGTTCTCTTCAAAATGGGATTTCGGATGCGCTCCAGTAAAGATAAAGACCTCGTGACCAAGAAGCGCAAGATGTTCCTTCAACTGCTTGACCATCGTGACAACGCCATTTACTTGAGGTTCATACGTATCGGTAAACATCGCTATTCTCATTTTAATACCTCTCCTGATTTATTAGTTTCAATCTGCTCTTACATTATACAACGCTTTTTTCACTTGATATATTTATTGTTGTCTCCTCTGATACTATTCCTCCACAATAGCAAAAATACATGCAGGAAACCTGAACCATCGCTGAAAAGCAATGGAACAATAATCAGGAGAAAGCTTTCCGGAAGAACATCGAGATTGGTAATGCTTTCCATATGGAAAGCATTATGTAATGCAAAGAGTTTTCCTGGAAGAAAATCCTTGCTTAGCCCACCATCAACACCATGAGTATCGATCCCTACTCACGAAAAAGCTGCTGACTCCCTATTTTCGCACCGTTATGCCTTTATGCACCGGCTTTTTTACGAACCTTATCGGCAGTTTTTTCCCAGTTACCTGAAAGTAATCTGAATACTTTAAGGGACATTCTGAGGATCATATCAATCATCATACCTATCCATGCCCCCATAAGTCCCATACCGAAATATTTTACCAGAACAAAACCCACAGGTATCCTGACAAGCCACATAGCGATCATAGAGGCAATCATAGGAAACCGTGTATCTCCCAGCCCGCGCAGCGCACCGGTAAAAGCAAAATCTGTCCCGAGGATGATTTGAAACAACCCGATTATCCTGACTGGCAGGCTCGCCATCTGAATTATCTCAGCGTCGTTTGTGAAGATCATTATAAAAGCACGCGGAAACAGAAAGATCAAAATGCCGATAATAGAGGAAAAACACATTGAGATAATCCAGCCCTGTCGCAAGGTCCCGATAACCTTGTTTATCTGTCCTGCTCCATTATACATACCGACAAGAGCCGTAATGGAAACACCCAACCCCCAGGCAGGCATGAAGGAAATCGACTCAACGTTTATACCTATTCTATGCGCCGCATACACCCTGGCACCAGCTAAAAGCAGTATATTAGCAAAAACCATAATTCCCACCGAAAAAGATAGATTATCAAAAGCCGTTGGCAGACCAACTGAAAATATATTTCTCGTTACTCTCGAAGAAAATCTGCACGGTTTTGGTCCCATTGCTATTCTCTTATTCCTGAAAAGAAGATAAAGCAAAATAGTTGCACCAACAAACCTTGAAATAATTGTAGCTGTCGCTGCACCTCTTGCTCCCAATTCGGGGAATCCGAACCTTCCAAAAATGAGTGCATAATCGAGAAAAATGTTTATCGCATTGGATATTGCCACGGTTATCATCGGGGATTTGGTATCTCCTGCCCCTCTCAGAACGGATCCAAGAACGATCATAAAGCTGAACCCTGTCGCACCAAGAAGGATAATGGCTAAATAATCCTGTGCGGCTTGCTGAACAATGGGTTCAGCCTTCGGGAAAAACCACTCTATAAAACTATCAGAGAAAAAAGCCAAAAGAGTCATCGCTATTCCAACAGCCGCTGCAAGATAAATCGAATGCCAGCTTACTCTATTTACAAGCCTTTGATTTTTCGCGCCAAGCCCATTTGAAATATAAACCATTGTCCCGGTAGATACTGCTATAAGAATCACCTGAAGTATAAAAACCATCTGGTTCGCTACCCCAACGCCGCTCATAACCCGCCAATCATAATGCCCAAGAAATGCGGTATCCGCAATACCGAGAAGCATCTGGAGGATGTTCTCACCCATCGCTGGAAGAGCAATAACAATTAATTTTTTTCTTATTTCAGCAGCTTCTTCGTGAGAAAGATAACTTCTTAGCAGGCTATACTTCATTGACATCACCATATCGTTAGGATTCCTAACTATTTTAGTTTTTTAAGATTTATTCTCTATGATGAAAGTGTGAAAATTAGGGTAAGCACACTACGCACGGGTGCGCTCCGAAAACGGGGACTGTACCGCAGTGGACCGTACCCGTTTTTCGGAGGAAAAGCCCGATAATGTCAGGGGTGCGAACTCCTTGCAGCTTTTTCATTCAACCTCACTGCTGTATCAGCTCTTTGCTGAAGAACCCCACTATGTACACTATTCCAAACACAAGAAATAATCCTGTAAAAACCGCTATATAGTTTATTAGGCCCATCTGCGAAACTTTTATCCACACCTGTTTATTAAGGGCAACAAAATATATCAGCAAAAATAGAGCCATTCTGATTATAAGCGGATTCCCAAATACAAGAAGTCCTATTCCTAAAAGTCCGCTAAGCACTCCAGACCAGATCGGAAGAGCTATCAAGCTTATAATAATTGCTTCAAGAGTAGGAACAGAGCCCCCACCAGAAAAAGTACTTGTTATAAAGCCTGCAAGTAAACCCCATATTGTCAATGCAACGCTGATAAAATACACGGCTAATATCTTACCCAAAAAGATTTCTCTCATACTCAGGGGCGATGCCAAAAGGTATGAAATGTTCTTGTTTTTTTGCTCTTCCAGAAAAGCAATCCAGCCAAATCCATAGGACACAAAAAGCGCTCCTATCAAAGAAGTGGCGACATAAGGATCAAATTCATACAAATTTTTGGAATTGAGCGCCACCGCAAATACCGTAACTACTGCAAATAACAAGAAAAACTGATATCTTTTACGCATGAATATACGAATTTCTTTCTTAATCAGCGCCATCATATTTCCTCATCCTCCTTAACGATGGATGTGTATATATCCTCAAGCGTTACCTTCTCTTCTTCAACCCTCTCCACATCGATACCCTTGTTCACAAGGTATCTCACCACCAGTTTCGTGTACGTTTCATCTCCAGAAACCATAAGTTCATTTTCTTTACTTATGCGTACTTCACAATCACCTGAAAACTCGTCCACAATCTCTGGAGGAACCTTGCCACTCACCTTGATTTTCACCTGTGTGCCAACTCCCAGTGCTTTTTTCAACTCTTCCATGTTTCCTTCCACAACTATCTGCCCTTTCCTCATAAGAACTATTCTGGTACATATCCTCTCTATATCGAATAAATCGTGAGAAGTGATCAAAAGCGCTTTGTTTTGTTGCGAAAGCTTTTCAGAAACTCCACCATGTTTTTCCTTGCAACCGGATCGAGATTGGATGTCGGCTCGTCCATAACGATAATTGAAGGATCATGTACAAATGCACACGATATTGCAAGTTTCTGTTTCATACCCGCAGAGAGTTCTTTGGTTAAGCTATTTCTTTTTTCCCACAATCCCCACTGCTGAAGCAACTCCTTGCAGCGACCATCAGAAACTCGATACAATTCTGCCCAGAATTCCAAGTTTTCTTTAACAGTTAAATCATCATACAAACCCGGAACATCCATAACGAATCCTATTTGTTTCCTATCTTCTTTCGTCATTTTATCGATATTTTTGCCCAGAATTTTTACCGTTCCTTCTGTGGGCTTCAAAAGGCCCAACACCGTCTTCGCCAGTGTTGTCTTACCCGCGCCGTTTGGTCCAACGAGCCCTACAACCTCACCACTTTCAATTGAAAGATTTACCCTCTTCAAAGCTTCTACACCGTTTTTATAAGTCTTACTCACGCCTTTTAGTTGTATCATCTCCATAGCTTACTTTCCTCCCTATATACAACATAAAATAACAAATTAAGAACACCGATTATCACTACTGCTACGGTGAATTTTTCTTTCTTATTTACTTTTCCCGAAGATAATCCCGGATTATTCGGACGAGGAATAACCCCCTTTTTGAGCCTCTTTGACAATCTTAAGGGCTTTATCAAGCATAGGATCAGCTTCACCAATTATCCATGAAATCTTTTCCTCAAGGCTCAGGTTTATGGGAATATCTGGCTCTATATGTCTCCCCTCTTCAAGAAGCAAAATCCTCGCTTTTGACAGATTTGCGATGCATTTTGTGTTTGGTAGTAAGTATCCTTTTCGATTCGAACCGAAGTTAGCTGTTTCACTGGACCGTTCCCCAAGAATCGTTCCGATATCAGCTTTCAATGTATAACTAAGGAATCTGAGACTTGCAGAGAAAACATTCTCATCTGTCAAAATCCACACTCTTCCAGAAAAATGCTTTTCAGCTGGATAGATGTATATGTTGTACTTTGAAACAATGTATTTGGTTCCCTCCCTGGTGTGGGATTTTGATCCGTATTCCTAT
>NZ_JGCK01000070.1:0-7762 GCF_001639905.1 Kosmotoga sp. DU53
AAACAGAAAACGGGGCTTGTTGGTATACAGACGACGATTGGTAGAACCGACAAACTACGCAAATCTGAGCGATGAAATTACGCAATTTTGATCGATGTTTTTTTGCATTTTTGGTTGATGTTGACAAACGGTTTCATCCAGGCGGCCGGCTTCAAAATCATACCCGATAGCTTTGAGTGCTCTTATAGAAAGTTTTTCCTGTGCCTTTTTCCCGAATCGGCCGTATAGAATTGAAGGATCGGTTTTTCCTTTCTGTTCAATTATTTCCCGTAGGAATGGGATGAGTTCCGCTTTCAATGTCTCTATGATTTTCTTTAGTTTTCTGGTTGTTATCCCCGGTTCATATTTATCTAATAGAGCATCATAAGGATTTTCTTTATAACCGTAGAGTTCTGCCATTTCGCGCAACATTTCAAGGAGTTCTTCAAGATAGGGTTGGAAGCTTTTGAAATCGTTGTTTTTCTTTGCCTGTTCCCAGACGGTTTCGCTCTTTGAAGCGGTAATGGTGAATTTCTGAAAGAGTTCCGGCGGAATGGCTTTTGCTTTTTCATATTCCCGCTTTGCGATTCTGACCATTGCTTTTTCGTTTTCGTCTAAACGGTTGAAGTTATCTTCTTTTTCGAGTTCCCTGATTATTTCACCCGTTTCGTCCGATATGAATTTTTTGAAAGCTATCGTAGAAAGGTATCCGATTGCTTCTGATCTTGTTCCGGCACTTTTTGGTGGCATGTAGGTTCTCTGGTCCCAGGCCATTGTTGCAACGGCTGCATTAATGAGTTCCAACTCTTTAGACAATGCTTTTAGTTTTTCCAAGGCGTCCACTCATTTCCCTCCTTTGAATCATTTGATTCGGTGTGAAAAGTTTAGAAGATATGATTCGGTGTGGTGAATGATTAGGTTTTGTACAATTTAATCTACGCTCATTAATTATAGCACCTGGTTCGCTAAACCAAGCGATTACTTACTATTCTGGCGCTTTTTAGGGATTAAGTAAGGTGTGCTTTGAGTCAACGTGACTTTTTTGTGGAAGCGGAGAACAAGGCCACGGAAATGAAGGTAACTATATACGGGATCGTTAGAAGGAGTTTCGGTGAGAATGTGGTAATAACCTGGAGTACGTTAGACAGTTCTGTCGCACCTATCATGATGATGGAAGCAGTCACGACGGGAAGAGGTTTTCCACGCCCGAGAAAAACAGCAACAAGAGCTATCCATCCCCTGCCGGCAGTCATGTTGCCAACAAAGGCTCCCAGCGGGAGAGAGAGGGAAGCGCCGGCGAGCCCGAAGAAAATTCCGGCGATAGTATAAGCTATGAGACGGGTTCGTACGATATTTATTCCAGAAGCGTAAGCGGTTTCTTCGTTCATTCCCACAGCCTGAATTCTAAGCCCTATCTTGGTCTTGTGAACTAAAAAATATACGATTGGAATCGAGATTATGGCAAGGTAATTGAGGATATTCAAATTGTTGAAAATTTCTCCCAGAGGTCCGAATTTGTCCAATATTCCGAAAGAGATTTGTCCGAGTTTCGGTATATTCAAAGGAGCAATGGTTCCTTTGCTGTGAAAGATTTCGACTGATAGGAAAACGGTTAATCCGGAAGCGAATATGTTGGTTGCCAACCCGACGATGAAAAGATTGGCTTTTAGTTTTTCAGTCAGGAAGATGGTTAAAAAGCCTAAAGAAATGGCTGACGCTACTGCAGATAATGTGCCAATCAGGAGGCGTTCGGAGATATAGGTCATCATAAAGCTGAAGAATGCGGAGAGAAGCATCATGCCCTCTATGCCTATGTTTAAGGCTCCTGATAATTCTGTAAATAGTCCTCCGAGCGCAGCAAAAAGGATAGGTGTTCCCGTGATTATAAAACCGTGCAGAAATTCCGTCATTTTTTCTCACGCCCTACTGTATATATTTCATAAAAGGCTCTGGCAGTTATGAAATAAAAAATTACCGATTGAACCACACGTGCAACTTCCGGTGTCAGGTCAGCTTGAAAGGAAGCTATTTGAGCTCCGGTGTCGAGATAAGCAAAGAATAAAGCTGAGGGAATGACAAGGAGAGGATTATTCCTGGCGATTAGAGAAACAGCTATGCCATTCCAGCCGTATCCTGCCGAAAACCCTCTTATTACCCTTCCCTGTATTCCTAGAACATCCACTATTCCACCAATCCCGGCGAGTCCCCCGCTCAAAAACATTGAAATGATATAGATGCTTCCAATCTTTATTCCAAGGTATCTGGCAAATTCCGGATCTTTGCCGGTTATTCTAAGATCGTATCCCATTCTTGTATGATATATGAACCAATAAATCAATATAGCAAAAAACAGCCCTATGAAAAAGCCTGTATGGAAGTCAGAAGGTGGCATAACTTTACTCAGCATGTAGTTGTCAGGTACCTTTGGGGTAGCAGCAAGGCCGGAGTAAAAATCCTGAAAGGGTCCTTCGACGATATAGTCGATCAATATGATGATCGCATTACCAGCTAAGAGAGAGGTGATTAGTTCATTTGCTCCTCTGGAAGATTTTAGCCAACCTGAAACACCAGCTAAAAGTCCTGACACGAGGAAACTTGTAAGAAAGATCAAAGGAACTACTCCGAATGGGAAAGCCCCCCCGAGTCTGACGGCGATGAAGGTTCCTGCGAGGGCACCGAGATAAACCTGACCTTCGACGCCGAGGTTGTATGTACCTGCTGAGAAGGCCAAGGATACCGCCAGCCCCGTAAAAATCAACGGTGTGGCACAGGCAAGCATATTGAAAAAGAAGTACTTACTGGTAAAGGGACTTATGAAGAATGAAAATAATGATTCTGACGGGACATCGCTCGTCAGGAGTATAATTATTATTCCAGCAATTATTGAGATTGATAGAACCGTTAAGGTGCCCAACAGGCTGGAAATTCTATCTCTTCTCTTCAAAATGTATCATCCTCCGGAAAATCGTTTCTTAGGCCTAACATGTATTCGCCTATGAGTTGCTTGGTAAGGTTTGTATTTGGTTTGTTGAACACAATTTTACCTTTATACATTACGATTATTCGGTCGCTGATTTTTAAGATCTCATCGAGATCACTGGAGACGACGAGAACGAACTTTTCATTTTTTAGTTTGAGCAATTTAGAATGGACATATTGAGAAGCAGCGGTATCCAATCCCCGGGTAGGTTCTGAAACGATCAAAACGTCTGGGTTGAGTTCGAGTTCTCTTGCTATTATGATTTTCTGGATGTTTCCGCCTGAAAGGTATTTTATCGGGAGTTCAAGTTCAGTTACGTTGATCGAATAGGTTTTGATAACTTCTTTTGCCCATTCCCGGAGCTCATGGTAATTCAGTAAGAATCCTGGTTCTTCGGAGTTTCTCAGTTTGTGAGCAATCAGGTTTTCGAGTACACTGCATTGCAAGCAACTTCCCACTCTCGTTCTATCTGAAGGAATGTAAGCAATTCCCAGCTCTCTTAACTTCCTTGGGGAAAGTCCAGTGATGTTTTTCCCTTTGAAAAGTACTTTTCCGGAGGTTATTTCTGCCATTCCGAACAATGCATTAACAAACTCTTCCTGACCGTTTCCTGAAACACCGGTTAGTCCAATGAGTTCACCGGCATATCCTTCTATGGAAACATTTTTTACAACATTGCTACCGGTTCCCGGATTTTTAACGCACAAGCCTTTTATTGAGAGAATAAGATTTTTTTCAGACTTCAACTCATGTTTCGTCTCTTTTGAAGAGGTGGTTCCTGACATGACAATGGAGATTTCCTTTTCGTTGAATTCTTTGTTATCAAATTTCCCGACAATACGTCCACGATTAAGAACGGTGATTTTGTCAGCGATTTCTTTAACTTCATTCAATTTATGAGTAACGAAAATAATAGTTTTTCCGGACGTTTTGAGTTCTCGCATGATTTTAAACAGACTTTCTACTTCTTGTTCCGTCAAAACCGCAGTTGGCTCATCGAGTATCAGAAGTTCGGCGTTTCTTACGAGAAGTTTTAGGAGCTCTACCTTTTGTTTTTCACCAACGGACAGTTGTGAGACACTGGAAAGCGGTTTGATGTCCAGATTGTACCGGCTGGAAATTTCTCTCACGATTTTTTCGGCTTTCCTACGGTCATAAATACCGAGCTTTCCAGGTTCTGTCCCCAGGAAGATGTTGTCGACAACGGTTAAATCCTCTATCAGCATAAAATGCTGGTGCATCATCCCGATGCCATGCCTATAAGCGTCCAGCGACGACTTAAGCTGCAATTTCTTTCCTTTGAAAATTATCTCGCCTTCGTCCTTTCTTTCTAATCCAGCGATAATCTTCATTAGGGTCGTTTTCCCTGCGGCATTTTCTCCGATAACAGCGTGAATAGTCCCTTTTTTCACCTTAAGGGTGACTTTATCCAGGGCAAGGACTCCTGTGCTTTTGTAGAATTTGCTGATATTTTTTACTGTAAGTAAGGCACCTTCCATAGAATTCACTCTCCCTGAATATCCTATCACATCACCCGTGCGATGATTTTTTCCAAAAACGCAAACATCGTGATATTAGAAGAATTGATAAGAATTTTTTTTGTGAAATAAAAAAGCGGGGAGAAAAGCTCCCCGCTTTTAGTTTTGTTGAGGTGATTATCCGACATCTTTTGCTTCTTCGGTTACTTCTCTTGCTTCTTCGATCTGGATGTTCGCGTACATATCCAGGCCTGTTCCAGCAGGTATGAGTTGCCCTACGATGACGTTTTCTTTTAAGCCGAGTAGATAGTCCACTTTTCCTTCCACAGAGGCCTCCGTGAGAACCTGCGGTGTCTGCTGGAACGATGCAGCGGATAACCAACCGTGGCTTTCGAGAGATGCCTTGGTTATTCTCAGCAGTCTGCGCCTGTATTTTATGGTTTCTTTCGGGTTTATCTGTATCGTTTTCTGTGGTATGACCAGTTCCGGGTCTATCTCTTCCAGAAGCTTCTGGTATTCGTCTTCAGTTACATCGTATATTGTTATTTCTTTGATACCCGTTTCTATTATTTTGTTCATGAGTTCTTCTGTTATGGGTTCTCCTTCAACGGCTATCTTTGTAACGTTTCCTTCTTCATCTTCGTCTAGAATCCTTCTGGCGAGCCTTCTGCCTATTACATATTCGCGGTTTTCCTCGACCTTCTTGTTGTCTTCCAGAATTTCGCGATTTATCTTTTTGACGTCCTGCAAGCTCAGAAGATCGCCTGGCAGATAGTCCGTGCTTCCGGGATCAACGACTTCCACCATTGATAGCATCTGGCGAATTATTAGCTCGAAGTGCTTGTCGTGTATTTCAACACCCTGCTCTGCGTAAACACGCTTGGTTTCCATGAGCAGGTACATGGCCGTTGGTATGACTCCGAGCTTTTCCATAAGTTTTCTTGGTCTTATTGTTCCTGTTGTAAGGGATTCACCTTTCAGTACCTTGTCTCCTACTTCGACCCTTGGCTTTATGACAGTGGATAGATCATGCTCCTTTATTTTCCCTTCCAGTGTTTCGATGTAGATCTTCTTTCTGCCCTTTTCGTCTGTTGCTATATCTTTGACAATTCCTTCTTCTTCAGCGAAGAGTGCTTCAGGATCCTTGAGTTTTTTACGTGCTTCGAACAGTTCTTCAGCTCTTGGAAGACCGCGTGTTATGTCAGCACCGGTAGCGATACCGCCGGTGTGGAAAGTTCTCATTGTCAGCTGGGTTCCTGGTTCACCGATCGACTGTGCTGCAACGATTCCAACGGCCTCTCCGACATTTACGATTTCGTGGTTGGAAAGGTCCATACCGTAACACATGGCACAGACACCGTGATCGGCATCACAGGTGAGTACTGACCTTATTTTTATAACTGGCCTGACTTCAACGGATGTGAAACCGTTGTCTACAAGTTTCTTTGCCGTGACAACATCTATCTTTTCCTGGTATTTTACGAGTACCGTACCGTTCTTATCCCTGAATTTTGGTCCTACATAGACTTTTCCAACGGCTGGATAGATGTCGAGCATTACTTCGCCAACTTCCAGTGTTTTGAGTTCGTGGAGTATGTCGCTTGTAAGCTGTGTTCCAGCTTTGAATTCTTTGTCTCCTATTTCTACATCTTCAGCCAATTCGGCGTAATAACCGAAATGCCCAACTTCGTTGAGATTTACTTTTTCTGTCTTTTTAACGGGAATAGTTTTTCTGAAACTCGCTACGAATTTGGCGTCTTCATCGCGTATCATTGTGTCTCGGATGTATTCTTTGCCGGAAACAGGGTTTTTAAGGACTTCGTTTGTTTCGGGATCGATGACGTCTTCAGCGAGGACACGGCCGAAGATGAAGTCCTCTAGCTTTTCTATGGTCACATCGTCAGCCATCATTTCGAAGGCTTCTATACCATTGCTGGTTCCACAATCCGGGGTTGTGATGGTAACACCCTGTGCTACGTCAACCAACCTTCTTGTCAGGTATCCGGCAAAGGAGGTTCTCAAAGCTGTATCTGCTGATCCCTTTCTTGCACCGTGCGTTGAGGTGAAGAATTCAAGTTCTGTAAGTCCATCACGGAAGTTGGAGATAATAGGTACTTCGATTGTTTTACCGGATGGATCTGCCATGAGACCTCTCATACCGGCGAGCTGCTTCAGCTGGTCAATGTTACCCCTGGCCCCGGAATCAACCATCATGAAGACAGGGTTGAATGGGTATTTCTTGAATTCATCGAAGGTTTTGCGCATCAGTTCTTCTGTGGTTTTTTCCCAGATCTTTATGATTTCCTGTGATCTGTCGAGTTCGTTAAGGAACCCTTTCCGGTAAAGGTCTTCGATTTTATCAACTTTCTTTCTGGCCTCTTCTATTATCTTGTCTTTTTCCGGATAGATGACGATGTCCCTTATGGATATCGTAAGACCACTGATGGTTGCGTAATGGAAGCCGAGTCTCATCATATCGTCGAGAAGATCGGCTGTTCTGTCTATACCGTACTCCTGGAAACACCTGTAAATCAAGTTTTTAATAGCCTTTTTGCCAAAGGTCGTGGAGTAATCTTTCAGGTCCTCAGGGAGTATCGCATTGAATATGATCCTTCCCACGGTGGTGAGGGTCAGATCACCCTTGTTTTCGTCGAGTTTAACGAGTATGGGTTCGTGCAGCTTTATGATTCCGATATCATATGCGAGTAACGCTTCGGCCTCTGAAGAGAATTTCCAGTTTATCTTTTCAAGGGCTTTTTCCCTTACACGTCTTCTGAGCTCAACGCCATCGATTCCCTGAGATTTTAGTTCTTCCTGGTATTTGTTCAACTTCTCCTCGAAAACCTTGTATTCGTGATCAACTGTGGTGAGGTAGTACACACCAACTATGATATCTTTTCCAGGCATTGAGATGGGTTTGCCGTTAGCAGGTGATATGACGTTGTACCTGCTGAGCATAAGAAATTTCGCTTCAGCCTGCGCTGCAGCAGATAGCGGAACATGAACAGCCATCTGGTCTCCGTCAAAGTCTGCGTTGAAAGGAGCACAAACCAGCGGATGGAGCTGTATGGCGTTACCTTCAACGAGCCTGGGTATAAACGCCTGAATGGATATTCTGTGCAGTGTTGGGGCCCTGTTCAGCAGAACAGGGTGCCCTTTTATAACGTCTTCGAGTACTTCCCAGGCTTCGGGCATTTCCTTTTCTATGATTGTCTTCTTTAGTTTTCTTGCGGTCTTGCTTGATTCACTTCCATGAAGCAATTTACCGAGAACGAAGGGCTTAAAGAGTTCCATGGCCATTCGTTTCGGGATACCACATTCGTGG
>NZ_JGCK01000067.1:0-19383 GCF_001639905.1 Kosmotoga sp. DU53
TAGAGAGAACGATTAACATTCTACAAGAATATTTCAATCTGGAATACATTTGGTATGTGAGAAACAGGAATTATGATGCGGTATTGGGTTTGGCCATATTGGCATACAATCTTTGTGTTATGTTCAATATCTTGAACAGCCGTCCTCACAGAAAGGTGGCTGATATTATTGGCTGTTACTGATTTTTGAGACACCCTATTCAAAGTATAATATTTGGCACCAGATTGAAAAGTATTAAAGTTAGCCGTAAAGCAAAAAATGTTGGATTTGTTCTGATGATTCAAAAGCAGGAGGGAAAGAATGGATAATGTGTTAGGGAAAGTAGCTGCATTTGTTACCAGAAAAAATGGTAACGAAGTAGAATTATTGCTTTTTAAACACCCAACAGCAGGTATTCAGATACCTGGCGGAACGGTGGAAGCTGGTGAAGATTTCCTGGACGCAGTCATTAGAGAGACTGCTGAAGAAACAGGGCTGATCAATGTAGAGGTTAAGAACTTGATTGGTTACAAGGACGTTGTACTCCCTGAAAATGAATTTGTTGTCCTCAATAAAACGAAGGTGTATTCACGACCAGATCTTAGTAGTTTTGACTGGGCTGAATTTAGAAGGGGATTGCCTGTAACTCGCATCCGAGAAGAAAGTGGATTTACGCAGGTGCAGATAGTCCTGGAATACGGTGAGTCTCCGGAAGAAAAGTACGTAACGTACAATATTACTGGCTGGGTTCCCACCAGTGTTTTGACAAACAAAATCAGGCGTCATTATTATCACCTGATATGTAATGAAGATACTCCCGAAACCTGGGAACATTTCTCAGATAACTATATTTTCAAATTTTTCTGGGCACCTATATCAAAATTACCTGATATTGTGTCGCCGCAGAAAGAATGGTTGAAATACGTGTTTGAGGATTTCAAATATAGCTTTGAGTGATAAAAAAGCCACTCTCGCAACGGGCGGCTTCTTTATCACTGGTTTTTCCCGATGTGCTATTTACAAATTATCTATAAATGGGTGTGCAAACCATCGCAAAATGATAAACTGATTACCGCAAAGCGGTTATAAAGAAAGGACTGGATGAAATGAAACAAGCAAGAGACGAACACTGGAGCTTCTTTCTGTACACGTTTTTATGGTCATGGAGTTTGTGGTTGGTTCCTGTGATCTTTGGACTTGAAACCACTGTTTCTAAATTGTTTTATGCGCTAGGTGGAATTGCTCCATCGACTGTCGGAATTTTCATGGCTTATTCGAAAAAGGATAGAAAATACTGGAAAGATTTCTGGCACAGGATCTTTGATTTTCGCCTGATAGGTTTTGGCTGGTATTTGGTCATATTTCTGTTTGTCCCTGTGAGCAGCTTAATTGCCGTAATGATCAATTACTTTCTGACAGGAACAATACCGGAATTGAGTACCCTAAAGAGTTTTTTGGCTAATCCCATAAAGCTGATACCCTTTGCCGTTTTCATGCTTTTCTTTGGACCAATAGTGGAAGAATTAGGATGGAGAGGTTTTGCGCTTGATCATTTGGAAAAACGATATAGCTGGATTAAGTCGAGTATCATATTGGGGTCCTTTTGGGCTTTGTGGCATCTTCCCTTGTTTTTTGTTCAGAGGGACTTATCAATATAACCTGATGAACGATTCATTCATTTACTTCATAGACTTTATGGTGGCCTTTTTCCCGGCGAGTGTTGTGATGGACTGGATTTATAATAACAACGGGAGAAGTATCTTATCCGGTGTGCTGTTTCATTTTTGCATGAACTTCTTTGGTGAGGTGATCGATTTACCGAACCACATAAAACCATATTCAACCATTGTGATGATGACAGTAGCAATAGCTATTTTGATATCGTGGAAGTCGAAGAACGAGAATAGAGATTCGAGACCTGAGATCTGGTAGCCACTGCGCGGCGCCGAAAAATGAAGATCCCTCCAGTCTCAAGGAAATAATATAACCGTAAAAGCAGTTAAGGGGTTAAAAAGGATGAACAGGCACTTAGGTACGATACCATTTTTATCCGGAAATAGATGAGGTAGAAGAATGACTGAATATTACAGGATTTATCATGGAAAGCGAAGACATATCAGAAGGGTATCATCATTTTATCGTTCGAAAATAACTGATTTACATGAAGACTGCTTCAACATAAAAACATGAGTGCCTCATCAAGAGATGCTTATTTAAACATAAATATACTATTCTGATCTTCTTGCTTTTTATTTCACCAGTTGTTAGCAAAATGGTAAAATTAGGAGTGATCGAGGATTTGCGGGGTCGAACATTATTTGATTTTAGTGAGTGGTAAAGAGTTATCTCAAGAATGTTTGAAAGATATTGCGTTTTGAAATTGTACCGTGATGTACATACTTGGGGGGATGAATGTGTTGGTAGAGAAGAGCAAAGTTGATCAGCTAATTGATCTTGTTAATTCCCGCTATTTTGGATGGAAGGGTTTTGAGGATGATAGGTTCCTGGAAGAGGAACGAGATTACAAGGTTGAAACAGTAAAGAGGGCTAAAGAGTTATTAAATGAAACAGTTTTAGCTGGACTGATTGAAAGCAAGGCTTATTCGGAGTTGTTTGAGAGGATAGAAAAGATTGGCAAAGACAACAACCTGCTGTTTAATTCTATACCAACAAGCGGGGATTTAAGGTTGCTCTTCTCCACTAAAATAAACAAAGAAGCCTTTTCAAAGGAGTTTTTTAATCTTCTGTATGGTTCCGGTTCTTCGGAAGAACGTCTGGAAAAATTCTGTAATTTTGTTGAAAAAAGCGGAGAAAAATCTTACTGGACATTTCCCACGTATTTTCTTTTCATTGTTTACCCTGAAAGTGAGTATTTTGTAAAGCCATCGGTAGTATCCTGGTTTGCGAACTTCTTTGGATTTGCGTTTAGCAGAAAACCAGATGCAAGGAGCTACAAGCTTTTGAAAGATTACTCTTTTGAATTGATGAAGGCTCTTTCTGATTTCAATCCCAAAGATATGATAGATATACAGAGTTTTATTTGGGTTGCGTATCGAGAAAGCATTGGCAAAATTATTCTTCCGCAGAAAAAAAAGGAATTCGGGAAGTTTTTCAACGAGTTTTTAGAAGAATATTTCAATACTGAAAAAGGGCAAGCCCACTTCCAGGAATATGAAAGTTGCAGGAAACAGGGAAGGAAGAATTTTGAGTATGTTCTTAAAGAATGGGAGAAAGGTAATGACATAACTGATCTCGTTTTGAAAAAACTCTTACCTTATGATCAGAATTCTGCTGAGAAGGATCCAGATGTCTGGAATCACGTAGCACCTGCGGTAAATATCTACATTAAAAAAGAAATATGAAAGTATTGGTTGGGTTAAACCTGATGGATGGTCCAAAGTTACGGAGGTTATATTTACGTTTATCAAAGATTGTTATGAGAATCCTGATGAACTTGAAAAGATATGCGAAAGGTACGACTAGTCTGGCTATTCAAAGGGATTTCAGTCCGGAATTTTGTCCCCGATCCTGAATGCACTTAATCCGGATAAATTCCATATTATAAATAATAAACCTAGATGGGTTCTTGAATTCTTTATGGGAAAAAATCAACCCCAACCAATGAAGTATTATCCAGAGATTAACAAGGTTATTGAACAGGTAATTGTCGAACTGTCGGGTATTTTGAGTGGGATTACTGAAGACAGAATCAGACAGGCCGACCTTTTCGATGAGTTTTGCCATTGGTTTATTTCGATAAAAAAGCACCCTCTTAAAAAACCGCAATACTGGAAAATCGCGCCAGGAGAGCAGGCCTGGGAATGGGAGAGTTGCCGTGAGAATGGTTATATTGCTATCGGTTGGGAAAAGCTTGGTGACATATCCAGAATGACAAGAAAAGAATTCAATGAAAAGGCTGAAAGATTGAGCAAAGAGATCGATGGATACAAAAAGGTCGGGATGGAACAGGTATGGAATTTTGCGAAAGACATCAAAGAAGGGGATTATGTTATTGCAAATCTCGGGACAAAAGAAGTTCTAGGAATAGGAGTAGTGACTGGACCTTATTATTTTGTAGAAAACACACGACACGGGCATCGATTGCCCATTGACTGGATTGATACGCAGAAAAGAGAGGTAAAAAAACCTGCGTGGGTTAGAACACTGATAAAACTGGATGAAGAAGAATTCAGGGAGATTGTTGAAACCCCTCCGGGAACTTTTTCAGATGGGTTATTTACGGAGAAAACTTTCGAACTACTCGACCAGCTGCATGAAAATCCGACTAGGGCCTTTTATCATGAAAGAAGCGGTGAATTTGATAAGTATGTAGTAGAACCTGTCAAGGAATTAATGACTACAGTTGCTTCAAAGCTTCCCAAAGAAATGAAAGAGAAGCTCGAAACGGAGAAGAGTATATTTGGAAAGATCCCAAAAAATGATTTTGGTCGGGGTGGGGCATGGGATCATTTCTGGGGTGCTTTTTATCCCCGGGGAAGAAAAAGAATTGAATCTGCGCAGTTGTTTGTCTGGATCAATCGTGATGTGATGAGATATGGCTTTTCGATAGGCATGTATGGAGGTTCAGATGCTAAGGTTTTTACGAAAAACCTTCGAGAGAATGCTAGACAAATAATCCATATATTCAATGAAATGAATATTTCGGATAGTCTTCTGTTTGGCGATAGGGCAGAAATAAAGGTGCTTTCTGGAGTTCATAATGCCAAGGCCGTGGATATCGAAACGTGGGTGAATGATATCAAAAATCAGCCTCTTACTGTTTGTGTGGAGATACCGAGCAATGAGGTCTTATCTTTTGCTAAAGAGAGATTGGTAGATAAAGTTACGGAATGCTTTGTAAAGCTTTATCCTCTGGTTATACTGACAATTGAAGAGAACGATCCTATGAAGGAAATTATTGAGTTTATTTCTGGTCCGGACGAATACGAGCGGAATCCTGCGTATCCTCTTGACGAGTTAAGCGCTGAGATAGGTTTTGAAGAAAGTCTACTTGAAAGATGGATAAGAGCTATTAACCGAAAGGGGTAAGCGATAATTTATGGTCCCCCCGGAACTGGAAAAACGTTTGTTGCCAGGAAGATTGCCCGACATCTTATCGGTGGTGGGAATGGTTTTATTAAAACGGTTCAGTTTCATCCTTCTTATTCTTATGAGGATTTTATTCAAGGTATAAGGCCAACTTCAGACGAAAACGACACACTAAAATACCCGGTTGTTCCAGGAGCGTTTATGAAGTTCTGCAAAGAAGCGAGCGAACGTGATGGAATCTGTGTCATGATAATTGATGAGATCAACCGTGCAAACCTTTCTAGAGTTTTTGGTGAATTAATGTATCTCCTTGAGTATCGAAATGAAGACATCACTTTGCCCAGTGGAGAGAGATTTAAGATACCCGAAAACGTGCGAATCATTGGTACTATGAACACAGCTGATAGGTCTATAGCGCTCGTTGATCATGCGTTAAGAAGAAGGTTTGCTTTCTTAAGATTGTGGCCAAATTATGAGATTTTGAGGAATTTCCATGCTGGTGGAGATTTTAATCCGGAAGGTCTAATACAGGTTCTGGAGAGGTTAAACAGGAATATTGAACCACATTATCAGGTCGGGATCACATTCTTTCTTGAGGAAGGTATCAAAGACAAGATTGAAGATATCTGGTGCATGGAAATACTTCCTTATCTTGAGGAATATTTCTTTGACCAACCTGAAAAAGTGGATGAGTTCAAATGGGAAAAGGTAAAGACTGAAATTTTGGGGGAAGATAGTTGACAGTGAAAAACATCATCGAATTGAAGGAATACAAAAAGAAGATAGTGCCAAAAGAGGATCTACCCAACGAACTTGGAGCGTTTCTCTGGCGTGAAAATGGTAACAAAATAAACGTTGAGTTTCCGACCCTTAAGACCGCTAATAACTGGGAGCTGACTTCAAACGGGTGGGTTGGATACATTCCTTTATCACAAGAATATGGTCTCAGGTTGCTTCCGAGAGTTGAGCTTAAAAACCTTCTCCACATGCTCGAGTACGCGTATAATTTGAAATCATTTCAATTTATTGAAGGCATCCAGGATTGTGAGACTATTGAAGAGTTATATGAAAGACTGGTCAAGGTTTTTGTGAAACGTGTTATAGATCGTACAAAGAGAGGCTTGTACAGAGAATACATTCAACAAAACGATAGATTACCATATGTGAGGGGAAAATTAAATGTTCGGTCGATGATAAAGCAGCCCTGGAAAGTAAAGCTCGATTGTGTTTATCAGGATCATACGAACGATATTGAGGAAAACCAGATAATACTCTGGACTCTTTCGAAGCTAGTCATGAGTGACAGCATAAGTGAAGGAACGAGGAATCTTGTCAGAAAAGCGTACAGATCTCTGGCAGGAACTATCAAAGTCAGGCCTTTCAAACCTTCAGAATGTATAAAAAGATTCTATAACAGATTGAACAGCGACTATCTTCCCATACATGTTCTTGCAAAGTTCTTCCTTGAAAATAGCGGTCCTGCAGTAAAGTCTGGAACCAGTAAGATGATTCCTTTTCTCGTGAATATGCCCCGGTTGTTTGAGAAGTTCATTGCCGAATGGTTGAAGAAGAATTTGAAAGGGTATATAGTACGTGCTCAGGAGAAGGTCAATTTAGATAAAGAAAATAGCCTGAGTTTTAATATCGATCTTGTCATCTATAGTGGATTAACAGGAGAAGCCGTTGCTGTTTTGGATACGAAGTATAAAATCAATGAACGTCCTTCGGATAACGATATATCTCAGATAGCCAGTTACGCTATGACAAAGAACTGCACAAAGGCTTTTTTGATTTATCCGATAGACATGAATCCACCGGTGAATGTTACCGTTGGAAGTGTCGCTATCAGATGTCTTACTTTCCAGCTTTCGGGAGATCTTGAAGCAAATGGCATGAGAATGGTGGATGAACTGATGAGATTTATTGAATAGAATAGTAAACCAGGGACAATGTCCCTGGTTTTAGTTTGTTGATTGAAGATAAAACTCAGTAGATTAATCAAAACTCTTTTTTCCATGGCACAAGGAAGTTGTGATCATCTGACATGACAGAGAAATACAGGGCGTTTGCTGCCGTAGAAAAGCCGCTTACAAAGGCAACTACTGCACCCATTCTCTTGAGTCTTCTTAATCCTTCAAGCATTACAGTTTTTCCCAGTCCACGGCGCTGGTGTTCTGGTACTGTTCCTACTGGTTCGATGTATCCAGTGCGTGTGAAATCGTCGTACCAGATGGTGCAGAATGCCGCGATTTCTCCTTCGGGAGCGACTGCTACGATATCAAGGTCGCGGCGGTAAAGAGGCTGTTTCTGGATATTATGGTACCATTCCCAGCCATCATATTTTTCATCCGGTTCATTTGGGTGAAATGCCCTCCACGACGCCCAGCTTCTCGCTGGAATCTCCTGTTCGTCTCCCAATGCGCGTATCACATAGCCCTTTGCGACCGATGCATCAGGGATGGGAATTGCCAACGATCGACGGTGCTGGCAGTCCCGAATTTCTGTTTTGGTGTAACCTCGACCCTCAAGTATTCCCTTTCGAAGATCATCGTTTTCATGAGCCCAGACGTATAGCACCTTACGACCAATTGAGCACGAGTTAGCAAGGTGCTTTTCGGCGACAGCAATCATTTCCTCTTCCATTTTTTTTGTGCGAAAAGCGGGGTGCACGTGAAGAAACGCGTCACCTCTGCCTTCTGGGTTCAGTACGGCTGCAATCTTTCCGTCTGGTGTTTCCCAGATGTATGTAACCTTTTCAACCGGATCATAGGCATCACCGTTTTCTATTACATGCCAGCGCCAGTAATCGAGTCGTGCGACATGCCAGTTTAGCTGGCGCAGTTCGTTGAGAATGAGAGTCTGACGTAAAAAATTGCGAATACGCCAGTAATCGTTTTCTTCCTGAAACATGCGCATGATTAGTCTTCTCATTGTTTTTGTCCCTTCCGCTAGTTATAACTTACATTTGTGCCTAAGTATAAAATAGGGCAGCTAAATCATTTTACCTGTTTCCAGTATTTCCTTTTTATACCGTCTCTCGGTTCTTCGAATCTGGACCATTCGAATCCTTTATCCACAAGAAATCTGTGGATTTCGTTGTCTTTATCGCCGTTGCCGGGGCAGAGAATAATCATCCCACCGGGTTTGGTTACTCGCAGCAATTCTTTGTATTCTTCTTCGGGAGTATCACCGAACACGTGGCCGCCCATCGTTACATCTGCAAACTGATCAGGGAAAGGTATTTCTTCGATTAAACCATCGACTACGTATATATTCGTAAGTCCTTTTTCTTTGGCCTTTTTTCTTAAATATGAACGTAGATTTGCAACAGGTTCGACGGCAAATACCGTTTTTGCCTTTTCAGCTGCAACGATTGTTAGCCTTCCGGTTCCGGCTCCAACGTCTATAACGGTTTTTCCGGAAAAATCGACCAATGATAACAATTCATTTGAATCCCAGTTCAAAAATGGTTGCTGGTCATATACCACCGGGTCAACAACGAATACAACCCAATCGTTTATGGCAGTTAGTACGGCTATCTCGGCCTCGCGGACCTTTGCGGGATCATTTATTGGTTCATTTTTTATGTTCTCCAATATTTTATCAACCCAATCATTGATTTGAGGGCATTTGTTTCTGAAATACCATTCCACAACAGGATTTGCTTTCAGAGCAATGGCTAATTCCCTTTTTGGTACATTCCCCCTCGGCAGCCATCTTAATTGTACTTCCTCCAGTAACAATAACGTATTAAACGATAGATCAGAAACGTCCATCCATCCAAGAGCCATTATTGTAACCTCCTTCAGCTTGTCATTTGGTTGTAGGATTATTAGCGAAGCCAAGGATCCCGAAGGTCGCTGCGAGGTTGCATCAGGTTGCACAGGCCAAAGGTTGCGGAACAGAGAAGAATGTACCATGAATTATCTCATATGTCAATAGAAACTCATCTGTTTGTCAAGAAAATCCAGATCTTGTTTCGCTGGGGAATTCGTTGTTAATTTTTATGGTTTTTTTCTATATACTCTTTATAAGGGCACTTTCAAATGAAGGGGTGAGATTTTGAGAGCTTTAGTTACCGGAGCGTCTTCAGGGATCGGGAAGGTATTTGCGGAAGAACTTGCGAAGAGGGGATACGATCTTGTCCTTGTCGCAAGGAGAAAGGAAAGGTTAGAGAAATTGGCGCATGACCTGTCATCTATTTACGGGGTAGCTGTTGAACCCTTTGTGGCTGATTTAACCGATTTTGATAAGCTGAGGGAACTTGTGGAGAGATTTTCAGATATAGACCTTCTCATTAACAACGCCGGGTTTGGTTTAATTTCACCGTTTGTGGAAATAGATACTGAAAAGGGATTGAAAATGGTTGATCTGAATATAAGAGCGCTTTATTACTTAACGAAGGAATTTTCAAAGAAGATGGTAAAAAGGAATGGGAATGAAGCGGGGATAATCAACATTGCTTCTACCGCGGCATTTCAGCCAGTGCCGGGATTTGCCACTTATGCTGCCACAAAGGCTTTTGTGCTCAGTTTAACTGAAGCCTTTTCCAAAGAATTAGAAGGCAGAGTAAAGATTATGGTCGTTTGCCCCGGCCCAACAAAGACGGAATTTTTCAATGTTGCCGGCTTACCCAATATGCGTGCAAAGTTCATAATGACCCCCGAGAAAGTAGTAAAGGGATCTCTTAGAGCTTTTGAAAAGGGGAAGAGAACCTATATACCCGGTTTTTTCAATAAGCTGTTGGTTTTTCTGCAACGGTTTGTAAGCAGGGAATTAGCCTTGAATGTTGTTGCAAGGTTTTTCTATGAAAAGCCTGAGGGAGAGGTGTAAAGATGAGTGAGATTACGAAAGAATTTATACAGTTTCTCATTAGAGCCAAGCAGAATACATATGCGGGCGATGGGGAAGAATCAGAACCCTCAAGACCATGTTCTAAGGATTTGCATTATCAGGAGGGTGAGTTCTTATATATCGATACTTACTTAGGCAGTTTCGATTTTATAGGGGAAGAAGCAGTCTGGAAGAACGGTAGACCAATTTGGGGAATGAATTACTACGGGAGAATGTTGGTAGATGATATTCCGGAGGGGTTCATCAAATGCTTGAAGGAAGCCTTAAAGAATGTCCCTGCCTCAGCACCTTATCGTGGTCCTGAGACATTCAAATATGGAAGTTTTGAGTATTATTGTGAATGGAAAGGGAATGTCGAATGCTTTGAAGGTAATGAAAAGATATTGTTCGAAGGCAAAATCATATACAAATTGAGCTTTCATGGTGGTACTTTGAAGTAAGTGTAATCTCAGGTGTCGATTCTGGAATGTCGCCAAAACTTAATCAACGGAAATCGGGTTAGATAAATCTGGAGGGAATATTTTGGGAAACAACACTGTTTCTTTTAGTGAAGCACTAAAGTATGTATATCGCAAAGAACCCTGCAGAGTGTTACCGAACGCACTGTGGAAAACGCTGATTAGAATAGGAGATCTGGATTGTTCCTTTGAATTGGACGGAAATGAAGTTACAAAACTTGTAGCGAGAGAAGAAAAAAGATTGTTTGTCTTCTGGAAAAAGAACCCGGGTTTAGACGAGCTGAGCAAAAAAGAGTTGGAACGAATGGATTTCATGGTTATACATGATGAGTACTACCGGCAACTTGATGGCAGGCTTTTTTCTTATACAAAATCTTATTTTAGGATTATCCATGATAATAAAGAAACGTACAATGTGGAATTACCGGCTGGTTTTGCCTTTGAGAATGTGAATATAGCCAGTGAAATTGAAGAGGTTTCGGAATTGATAGGAAGGTGTTATGAAGATATACATCCTGATGTTGAGACAGTCAGGAGCTGGATGAAACATCCTGTGTTCGAAAAGGATTTGTGGGTTTGGGTCATAGATAGGAAAAAGGATACACCGGTAGCTTTAGGTATTGCCGAAATAGATAAAATGATACAGGAAGGATCGCTTGAATGGATTCAGGTTTTGCCCGATTACCAGGGGAAGGGTTTAGGCAGTGCCGTCGTGTTTGAGCTGTTGAACAGACTAAAAAGCCGTGTTGCATTCACTACGGTTTCAGGAGAAGTTGGCAACAAAACCAATCCAGAAAGGCTATACAGGAAGTGCGGGTTTTACGGAAATGATATTTGGTGGGTATTAAGAAAATGAGGTACCAGTTTCTATTGGCGTGAAAGAAGGTGTAGTTTTTTATAGAGAAACAATGAGAGGAAAGAGGTGAGACGATGAGGAAAGCTGTAAATGTGCTGTTAATACTGATCATGGGGGTGATGGTTATGGCATTTTATCCACCGGATGAAAGATTAGAAGATGCTTGTGAGGTCATTAAGGAACTTTCTTCGATGCCTGATAGCGAGGCTTTTGTTGAGCTTCTTAAACGCGCAAAAGGGATAGCGGTATTTCCTAATGTTATAAAAGCAGGATTTGTAGTTGGCGGACAATATGGTGAAGGGTTCCTGTTGAGAAAAGATTCGGAGACCGGCCAATGGTACGGGCCTTTATTCCTTAGGCTCTATAAGATGAGCTATGGGATGCAAGTGGGGGCTCAGTCGATTGGACTTGTACTGCTCATTATGAATGATACGGGGTTTGAAGGGTTTACGAAAGACAACATCACGCTTGGCGGGAGTCTCAGTATTGCTGCCGGGCCCATTGGAAGGAATTTATCCGCGGATGTTGATTATTCTTTGCAGACTATTCTTTCGTATTCGATATCGAAAGGATTCTTTATCGGGTTTACCGTTGAAGGTTCTGTGGTGAAGATCGATAGAAAAGCCATCGAAGAGTATTATGGTGAATACATCTCACCGAAAGCGATATTGAATGAGAAAATTGCTGATTCTTACGAAGTAAACAAGCTGTTGAAACTGATCGAGGATATTACAGGAGAAGGGCAGGCTTTATAAAATAAGGCCGTGGATACGACCGGCTATGTCGGTGATACGAACTCGTTCAGGTAGCGAAGCGACACGAACCGCAAGCGGTTGATATGCGCCTGAGGCGGAAGTGCTGAGCAGCGCTCAGGAGGCTCACGACGTTGACGCTCGCGAGGCTGAGGCTTGCGACGCTGTTGACGGGTAAGCACGCTTCGCATGGGTAAGCCCGGCTGCACCGGGGGTAAGCACTCCTTTCGGAGTGGGTGAAAACTGCTTCGCAGTTGAAAAAGCAGGTCGCTTGCAGAGGCTGACATTCTTTAAAAATCAACGGATAACCGTTATTCTGGAGATGTCCTATCCAGAATCTTAACGCCCCACTGTCATTCTGGAAATGTTTAATCCAGAATCTGGTTTTCAGTACGAGATCCTGAATCGAGTTTAGGATGACGGTTAGGGAACAAGTATCGGGTTAGCAAGGCGATAGGCCCCTATTTGTCATTCTGGAGATGTTCTATCCAGAATCTACTCCACAGACTGTCATTCTGGAGATGTCCTATCCAGAATCTTAACCCCCACCGTCATTCTGGAAATGTTTTATCCAGAATCTTACTCTTCGCCGTCATTCTGGAAATCTCTTATCCAGAATCTGGGTTTGTTCTATGTACGAGATCCTGAATCAAGTTCAGGATGACGGGTAGGGGTGTTCGGGATGACATACATACGGCCGACTTGCCTGCTCTATCAACTGCGCAGCAGTTCGCAACAACCACGAAGTGGTTCGAGACAACTCCACAGGAGTTCGTGCCACCGGCGTAGCCGGTCGTAACTGCCTTGTGAGCGTCGCTCCATCAACTGTCAGCGTCTGCAAGCCTCCTGGATGTAGTCCAGCACTTCGCAGCTTAGCTGTTTTCCGCCGCAGGCGTGTGTCAACCGCGAAGCAGTTCGCAACGGGCTTACCCCCAGCGCAGCTGGGCTCACCCACGCGAAGCGTGCTAACCAGCCGCACAGCGGCCCTCTCGGTTCTCGGACTCTCGGACTCTCGATTCTTATCAGGAGTTCGTGTCAATCCCGAAGGGATTCGGAGCGCCGCGCAGCGGCTTTCTCTATTAGCTTTTCAACTCTTTTTCCATAAATTTTGCGGTATCTTCGCCGAACATGTTTTTTACGGTCTTAAAGAATCCATCGGTTGTTTTTATGTTTTTTGCAAGAAGCTCCTTTAGCAGTTTTTTGAAATTATCTGATCCTATCTTTTTCTCAAGTTTATTCAGGATTACCGGGCCTTTTGCGTATAACGTCAGAAATGCTTTCTCGTCGCTTCTGCTCAAACCGTAAATTGGCGGGCAATCGGTTACGGCTTGCCTGTATTTTTCTATTTTCCTTTCAAATTCGGCATTGCCGTATTTTTCTTTATAAAGCAGTAGGGCAGAATACTCGGCGAAGGATTCGTTGAGCCAGTCTTCCCACGTGCTGCTGTCAGCTCCCATCCACCATAGATGAGAAATCTCGTGTGACAGGAATTTGAAATAGTTTTTATCGTCTACATCTTCAAGCGCTACAACCAGCAAGCCGGGTCTGCAGTACCCACCGCCTTCTGACCTTGGTGCGATAACGATGGTGAACTCTTCTACATTGGTTTTTCCAAAGTAATCAAAGCAGGTTTTTATAATAAACCCAAGATGCTTTTCTATCTTCTCCGCGATTTTTTCGCCTTCTATGGAAGCATTATAAATTTTTATGGTCATCCTCCGTTCTCGTACGATTCTCTTTTTGAAGTTTTTGGAAGCCAATATTGTACAATCATTAACCATGTTATCTGATTCCACAATCCAGTATCCGTTTTGTTTCCTGGCTTTTTGCCCCACTACTTCGTAACCATCTTCTATATCCACCCTGATTTGAAAAGCAGCTTTTCTATTTTCTTCAGCAAGTGGGAACCATGGAGAATATAAGCTGATCTCCACCCATTCTTCGTTTATCCTGTTTACTTCATATTTTTTGAGTGTGTTGATTTTTCCGTGGTACTTAAATTGTAATTTGATCACATCACCTTTGTTTTTCTTTTTATTCAAATGGATTTTTATTTGCTTTGATTCCAGTATGAAGGGGCTCCAATTGCTTATTTCGTTGCTTACCGCGTAATCTTTTACGTCTTCTGAAGTTATCTGATCAATGTTTATGTCTTTGTATATATAAAGATTTATTTCTTCGGTTGAATCCTGCAAAACGTAATAGTCCAGGTTCAACAGCGCGTATATTTCCTTATTTTTGGGCACTATTCTTATTTTTCCTTCGTAAAAATTGGTGTTTTCCATTTATATCCCTCGCTTGATCTTTTCAGTCTGATGTTCTGAATGTTTCAAATAGTTGATTTGTTAGTCGTATTATAACGTACCTTATTTTACGCAGTCAAATGCGCTTTGTATTGCCAGATATAGATTCGAAATGATATGAAAGTTCTTATAAAGGAAGGTCATTTGGTAGAATTGAATAAAGCGAATGAGGAGGGATAATAATCGTGGACAGGATTTCTTTGACTGATTTGTATCGTTATGTGAGTTTGGGAAATATAGAGTTTTTGCCGGAGGGAAAGAAATTCATCTTTGTCAGGAAAAGGATGGATAAGAAGCAAAATAAGTATTACAGTGATATCTGGATCATGGATGTTTCAGGGAGAAATCGCCGACAGCTCACATTTGGAAAATTTGATTCTTCTCCAAAAATAAGCCCGGACGGAAAACTTCTAGCATTTACTTCTAAACGTGAGAAGGATTCACAGGGTACAGAACTGTACATCCTTCCCCTTGACGGCGGTGAATCAAAGTTAGTGAAAACCATCGAAGGTGGTGTCCAATCCCTGGAGTGGATTGATAATACAAAACTCGCTTTCGTTTCAGCTGTTAGACCTGACGGAAAAGCCCCCGAAAAAGAACCACCGGAAAAAAAGGTTTATGAAATCGAGAGGATCCCTTTCCTTGGAAACGGTGCAGGGTTTACGGATGGAAGATATGGGCACGCTTTTTTGCTTGATATAAATTCCGGGAAATTAGAACGGCTCACCGAAGGCGAAACGCATGTAAGGGGAGTGTCACCTTCGCCAGATGGGAGAAAACTTGCGGTTGTGATGCTCGATAATCCTGAACAGAGACCTATATGGGCTTCACTGTACGTAATCGACCTAAAAACCCGTGACAGGATACGGTTGTTCAACGATAAGGTTTCGGTAATGTATGCCGAATGGAAGGATAACGATAATCTGTACGCTCTCATAACAGACTTCAAAAAGGGATTTGCTACAAACCCCAAAGTAGCGATTGCGCGAGTACCGACTAAAAGGACAAGAACCATCTTTGATGGTGATCTTTCTTTCTTCAATAGTTTAAACAGCGATGTGAGAGGCGTTGGAGGTAGGCAGATTAGAGTTCACAATGGTTCTTTATATTTCATCACCACAGACGGGCCAAAGGCTGTCATCAAGTCCGTTGACAATAAAGGCAAGCTTAGTACTGTTCTCGATGTTAACGCCAGCATAGATTGTTTTGACATTGCGCCTGACGGGACTATTGTTTTCACGATGATGAATCCCACCTATCCTCTGGAGATTTACAAGAGCAAAAAGGGAAAAATCAGGAAGCTTACGTCATTCAATGGCTGGATTAGAAAGTATCGGTTGTCCGAACCGGAAGGGTTTAAGGTAGAAGCATCGGATGGGAAAGTTATCGATGCATGGATAATGAAACCCGTGGAATTCGAAGAAGGAAAGAAATATCCTACTATTCTTGAGATTCACGGCGGGCCAAAGACAGCCTACGGATACGGCTTCATCCATGAATTCCAGCTGCTTGCTGCTTCCGGTTATGCCGTTCTTTTCTGTAATCCGCGGGGAAGTGACGGTTATGGTTCGGAGTTCGCCGATATACGCGGACATTACGGTGAAAGGGACTTTCAGGATATCATGGAGGTTGTGGAGTACGCTGTAAATAACTTCGATTTTGTGGACGCCGATCGGCTTGGGGTAACAGGCGGTTCTTATGGGGGCTTCATGACCAATTGGATTGTAGGGCATACCGATATTTTCAAAGCTGCGGTAAGCCAGAGGTCAATTTCTAACTTTATATCTTTCTATGGAACCACGGATATCGGCTATTTCTTTGCTGAAGATCAAATAGGCGGCAATTTCTGGGAAAATCTCGAAGGGTACATCAGACAATCTCCCCTTTACTATGCTCCGAATGTGGAAACACCGTTGTTGCTCATCCATTCTCTGGAAGATTACCGCTGTTGGGTACCTGAAGCCATGCAATTTTTTACTGTTCTAAGAAGGCTGGGCAAAGAAGCAAAAATGGTTCTCTTCCCGAAGGAGAACCACGAGCTTTCGAGAAGTGGGTTACCCGTTCACAGGGAAAAAAGATTGAGAGCTATATTGGATTGGTTTGAATCGCACTTGAAGGTTCGCAAGGGGGATACTGAGTGATAATCAGGGAAGCCAGACCGGAAGATAACGCTAAACTTCTCGAAATTGAACGCACTTCAGCTCAAGAGGGGAATGTTTGGTTTACCTCGAATCGAGAAGACTTTTTTGAAAAGATGCGCTACTTTGAAGACGGGTTCATGCTCGTAGCCGAGGATGAGAAAACAGGAGATATCATAGGTTGTGCCGGCGCTGGGTTTGCTGATTACTGGCTCGAAGGACGTAAGCAGAGAGGGGTTTATCTTTTCGGGCTAAGAACAAATCCGAAATACAGGATGAAGGTTGCGCGATGGCTGAAAGCGCTCATTGAGAAGATGGGGGATATTCTGGAAAATTCTGAGGCAGAGTTTGGCTTTGGTTCCGTCAAAGCTGATAATATCCGCTCGATAAAAATATTGCGTCATATGAATCTTTTCGCTGCAAGGACACTGAACTTCTACGTACAGCCTGTTTTGAGAAGAGGTAAGGTAAAAGGACTGGAAATTGATAACGATCCCGAAATTTCTGAACTTCAGGAGTATTACATCAACAGTATGGAAGACCATGATCTGGTTCCTATGGATCTGGATAGAAATTTCTTTCCCAGACTGAAAGAGCAAAAGCGTCTGAAAGTGTACCGTTATAAGAGTGCCTGGGCAGCCGTCTGGGACATTACCGGTGAATACGATGTAGCTATTACCAGATTGTCTAAGAGTTTAAGAGCATTGCAGGTTTCCGTTAGATTTCTTGCTACGCTCGTTCCTTTTGTCAGGATTCCAAAATTGAATGAATTCATACGTTCATGGCATGTTATCATCTTTGAATATCAGGATCTCAAAGATGCTAAAAAACTAGTAAAAGCCATCCACCACGATGCTTGGAATAATCGGATTCATCTTTTGAACTTTGCGGAAGATGCGGAAGTGGATCATATCAAAAAAGCCTTAGGACCTTTTACGATAAAACTTCCCTTTGTGCTTCACACCATTGATAGAAAGCAATCGCGGAAGAATTTTAAGCCCGTTATCTGGCCACCAAGAATATGAGGAATAAAAAAGAGGAGCTTTAGCTCCTCTTTTTTATGGCACGCCCGGAGGGAGTCGAACCCCCAGCCTACGATTTTGGAGACCGCCGCTCTGCCAGTTGAGCTACGGGCGTACACTAATAGATATTATAGACGATTCATTAGAGCTTTTCAAGTAGAGAACATTACGTCCAGTTATACCATTTGTGCTTTAAATAACGAACATCATTTTCTCAATCCGAATTCTGAAAGTAAGTCCCTGATTCTTCTTGGAGTCAGGCCGAACTCTTTTGATAGAAGATTCAAATCGTTTCCAAGAGACTTAAGCCGCTTTTCGAGAATTTTTTTCATGATATTCTTGTGTAAATTTTGCAGAAAATCTTTGTAGGTAATTCCGTTATTTGTGTTTTCAACTATCGCTTCTTCAGCCAGAATGCTTGTATAGGACTCAACATTGTTTTTCACACCCGAATAGAGGATGTTGTTAACCGCGAGATATTCTTCGATCATGTTTAGCAATTCTCTAATATTCCCGGGATAATCGTAGTTGAGAAATCGCTGTTTTAACTCCCGGGGTAAACTTTCAAAACGCAGTAGATAACCCTTCGACTCGAGTATCCTGTCGAATATATAAGGAATGTCCGTCTTTCTTTCCCTTAATGGAGGAAGTTCGACCTTTATTGCGGAAAGCCTGAAACGCAGGTCATTCCTTAGAACGTTGTCTTCAGTTCTATTTGTGGCGGTGATGAAGCGGACATCGACCTTTTTTGGCTTTGTCGAACCGATTTTGAAAAACTCGCGATTTTCGGTGACGCTCAATATTTTGGCCTGAAGATTCAAAGGCATATCTCCGATTTCATCGAGGAACAACGTTCCGGTGTTGGCCAGTTCAATCAACCCCGTCTTTTCGCTTGTAGCTCCTGTAAAAGCACCTTTTTTGTAGCCGAAGAGCTCGCTTTCGAGTAATGTATCCGGAATTGCGGCACAGTTGAGTGAGTAGAAAGGTTTATCCCATCTGGGAGATAAATTGGCTATGGTTTCGGCTAAGAGGTTTTTTCCTGTTCCTGTTTCACCGAGTATCATGAAGCTTCCATCATAAAACATGGAGAGTATGAGCATTTTCTTTAGTTCCACAATTTTTTCGCTTTTGCCGACTATTCTTGAGAGTTGTTTTTCAATTTTTTTCATTACATCTTCGGCTATTTGTCTTGGACTCTTATAACTTCCGATAACGCGGTAATATCCTTTGAATTCATGAAATTCCTGCGAATAACCCTTGATCAGAAAAACTCGTATGGGGTTATTGTTGACGAGAATGATATTGGTAAAGGCATAGAGCCAATCCTTTACTATATCCTGTAATTGTTTCGTGCCGTCTATAAACAGGATGGTAGGAATTTCTTTGCCGAGTCCAATCAGATAGTCAAAATCCACGTCATAGAGACTATTAAAATGCTCAAAAGCACTAATTCCATCCAGTGATTCTCCAATTGTTATTGCTCTGTAATACATATTCTTTTCCTCCATAAGGAAATTGATTTCACACAATTTATTATACAACGACTGCATGGGATTTCTTACGTTAAGTGCTAATATATCTTTTAAGTTGGTGTAGATATACAGCGGCGCCTTGCGGAAGATTTTTGAAATTCGCTTCTTAGCTGGCATAACTTTGTATGTAATTAATCGAAATGTTAACACTCCCTTCCATATCCCCCGTTACCCCCTGGTGGCTGCCACCTCCGCAGCCACTATTTTTTATGAGGCAACTCGCCCCCGTAATGCCTCAAAAATAAATCTACTTGAAATAGGATGGATGCCTCAAAATAGAATCTACTTGAAATTGAGAGGGACATAGTTGAGGATCCCTCCTTTCGATTTATCAATCTGGATGTTCACTAATTGTTCTTGGAAATGAGTTATTATACTCTTGAGTTTGTAAATGTCTAGGGCTTCGTGTTGTTTGCGAAGCCTGTCTTTTGTATTTTGGT